>WRBN01000062.1 GCA_009784515.1 Spirochaetaceae bacterium
CCGGCAAGCCTTGCCCTTGTGCATTTATGGCTATTAGTAATAAAGTTATAGTTAATATTTTTTTCATAGTAATAGTTTAACATAGTTTGCGGTTAAAGTAAAGCTAAAATATTAAAGTTTGGCAGCTATAAAGGGATAGGTACCATAAGTAGGGATTAAGAAGTAAAAATTAAAAGATGAAATTGTTTACTTCTTAATTTTTAATTATTAGTTATTAATTAAACAATGCGCTTGATTAACTTATAAAGTTGCTCGCGCTCCAGCTCTATCCACACCGGGCGGCCGTGCGGGCAATACGGCTCGGGCAAAGCAAAGGTTTGTTCTATAAGCTTTAAGGCGGCGGCGGGCTCTAGGTATTCGCCTTCCTTAATGGCGGCCCGGCAGGCTAAGCGGGCATAAAGCTCGCGCTTTAACGAAAGATTATTATTAAGCCAATAGCGGCATAACTCTTCGTTAAATTGATTGGGAGCAGCTAATATTAATAAATAATTATCTATTAATTGCAGCCTAATGGCCAGTTCGGCTATTTCATCTTGTTTTAATTTAAATAACGTGAGCTCATCGTCGGTTAGATAAATTTTAATGGGGTTTAACAGGGCTTCGTTGGGCGGCGGACTGGCGATAAGCTCATCATAAAGTACCCGCTCGTGGGCGGCATGTTGGTCTATTAAGTACAGGTTATCTTCCCATTCTACCAATAAAAATACGCCCATAAGCTGCCCCAAGTAACGCCAAGCGGCGGTAAAGCTTAAAGGCTCTTCTTTTTTGGCGGCGGTTAAAACGGGGCTGTCGGCAACTCCTTGAGCGATGGGAGACGGTACCAGCAAAGTGGTAAGATTAAAATTTAAATGCGGCGTACTAGGATGAGCTTCATCTTTATAATTGCTTATACTGCCGGGTTGATGCAGATTATTTATTTTATTGACTAAAGCTTTGTGGATTTTATCAAGGTTATGCAGTTTAGCCTCGCGCTTAGCAGGGTGAATGTTAAAATCGGCTAAATCGGCCCGCACTTTAATAAAGGCAAAAACAATAGGAAACTGCCCGGCTACCAACAACGAAGAGTAAGCATAATGGATAGCTTGCAGCAAGCTGTACTCCATAATGCGGCGGCCGTTAATATAAATATGCATATAACGCCTATCGCCGCGATAAAGGCCGGCAGTAGCGGTAACCAGCTGCAATTCGAAGCCGTCTATATCTAATAAATGATTGTTAGATAAATAATTAGCCTTAATACCTAACTCGCGGCCATAAATTTGTACGGTACGTTCCAATACCGTAGCGGCTTTGTAATTAAATTTTTGCCGGCCATCTATGGTAAAGCTAAAACTAAGTTGTGGAAAAGCTAAGGCTTTTTCAAAAAAAACTTTTTGGCATTCGGTAGTTTCGATGCCGGCGCTCTTTAAAAAACGGCGGCGAGCAGTAAGGTTATAAAAAATATCGCTTACTTTTACCGCCGTGCCATAACTAAAGGCGGTGGGCTCGATGGCGATATTTTGGCCATCGCTGCGTAATAAATAACCATCGCTGCCTTTAACCCGGCTGCGTATTTGTAAATAACTACAGGCGGCCATACTGGCCAGCGCTTCGCCCCTAAAGCCCAAGCTGTAAATAGATTGTAAATCGTAAATGGTTTTAATTTTACTGGTGGCATGCGGCATAATGGCGCGCTCAAGGTCGGGCCGGGTTATACCTTCGCCGTTATCAATTACTTCTATACTTTTAATGCCGCCTTGCTCAAGGTAAACGGCTATCTCGCTAGCTCCGCTATCGATGGCGTTATCCAGCAGCTCGCGCAGGGCGGCGGCCGGCCGCTCGATAACTTCGCCGGCGGCAATCCGGCTGGCATCTTGTTTACTTAAAATATTTATCTTCATAATGGTTATTACCTAAATAAATTAATAAAAAAAGCAGAAATTAAATTATGGTTAATAAACAAAGTGATAATTAAATTATTAAAAAGCGGTATAACTACGGCAATAACTACCGGCAGTACCAGCCATGCTTGGGGTGCCGGTCCTTTTTTTTCTATCACACTGGCCATATTGGCAATGGCGTTGGGGGTTTGGCCAATACCCACTCCGCAGTGGCCGGCCGCTATCACGGCGGCTTCGTAATTACGGCCGCACAACCTAAAGGTAACTAAATAGGCAAAAAACATCATTATTATTACCTGTACCAACATAATAACTAACATAGGCAAGGCTAAATTAATAATTTGCCCAATATTTAAAGTTGCCAAAGCTAAAGCTAAAAAGATATTTAAACTAATAAAACGTACCGCATCGATATTGGCCAGTCCTAAATCTTTTTGCCGCCCATCGGCTAAGTTGCGGATTAAAGCCCCGCTAAACAGGCAGCTAATATAATACGGTAAAGTAAAATCGGGGATTAAATTAACAAAATACGATATGATAGAGCCTAACCCGCCGGCCAAAGCAATAGTTATTATAGCATTAAAAATTTTGTCATTATTTAACAATATTTGCTGTTGATTTTGGGCTTGGGTATCTTCGCCGCTGCTGCTTAAATTGTAGCGTTTAATTAGTTTAAAGGCTACCGGGCCGCCGGCCAAGCTGCCTAAAACTAAGCCTAGTGTAGCCATACCTAAACCTACAGCGGTGGCGCTATAAGCCCCTAAACTTTCCATTACCGGGCCGTAAGCCGCCGCCGAGCCGAGCCCGCCCGATAACGATACCGAGCCCATTGCCAGCCCCAGTATTGCCGGCAGGCCAAAGAGGCTGGCTAAAGCTATACCGATAAAGTTTTGGATAATTATCATTAACACTAAGGCTACGGCTAAGCCTAAAGCTACCTTACCGCCCTGCTTTAACACCTTTAAGCTAACAAAAAAGCCGGTAGCGGTAAAAAAAAGATTCATAAAAAAATCTTGGATAGTGCCGTTGGGTACTATCCTAATATCTTGAAAAGTTAAACCATAAAAAAACAAGCTAAAAATTAAGCCGCCAATTACGGGGGAGGGGATAAAATATTTTTGTAATAAGCGGCTCTTTTTTTTAAGAGCTGTACCTAGTAAAAAACTAATACAAGCTAAAGCAACGGTTTGCAACATATCAAGGTGTACAATCATGGCTTTTAGCTTAACAGGTATTAGCTTAAATGTCTAGCATTACAAAGGCCGCCTTTGCAGGCGGTAGTTAATAGTTGCGCTGAGGCTAAACTGGCCAATTTAAAGTAATCTTTACTCGCGGTAAAATAAACCGTAAGCCAGAAAAGCCGCCACCTCGCGCAAGTAAAAAGGGCGGCGTTCGGCGGCTCCGCTAAAGCTCATGGCCGGGTAGTTAAGACGGCCGGCCACTAAACTAATACGTGCCAAATGCGAATTACTAGAAACTGCAATAACACTGTTAAAGTTATGCCGGCTAAGCAGCGGCCGGCTAAAAAGCATATTTTGCCACGTACTATGTGAATTATCCTCCATAATAATGTTAGTTTCGTTTACTCCGTGTAACATTAGGTAATTACGCATTAATAAAGCTTCGCTGTAAAGCTGGCCTTCGCCGGTGCCGCCGCTTACAATAATATACGGGGCATACCCTAAACGGTAAAGTCTTAAGGCCTCGTCTAAACGGTTGCCCAGCATTGTGCCGGTCCTAACCGCATTACCGCCGGCATAACCGCCAAATACCATAATAACATCGCTGGGGCTGGCTTTATGAAAACGGTTAAAGCTAATGATATAACTAAAAGTTAGTAAAAAGATTAATAAAATAGCTACCATAGCCACAATAAACAGTTTAATCGTTCGCATATTTATAAATTATCTTCGGTGGAAGTAGGGTAAAACCGCAAACTTATAATACGGTTATTTTGCATAGTCTCTATCTTAAAGCGGCCTTCGCCGGGGATATCTACCACTTCGCCGTCTACCGGTAGTTTGTCCAAAGCCTCTATAATATGGCCGCTAATGGTATTAACATGCTTATTACCGCCAATATTATGGCCTAATTGCTGCTCTAGCCAATGCAAAGGCGTATCACCTTGCAGCCGCCAGCTGCCATCGTCTAGCCTTTCGGTTTTAAGTTCGGCCTCTTCGTTTTCATCGTAAAGTTCGCCTAATATTTCTTCTAGTACATCTTCGCGGCTAACAATACCGGCTAAGCCGCCGTATTCATCTAACACTATCGCTATATTCAAAAGATGGTTTTTAAAGACTTTTAATAGCTCGTCTAGCCGCATACTGGCCGGTACAAAAAGCGGGGCCAGCATAAAATCGGCTAAAAGGGTGGTCTCTTCATCGGCGCTATAGCGCTGATAGACATCGCGCTGCATAACTATACCGATGATATTTTCGGACGATTCGTTGTAAACCGGAATACGTGAGTAGCCTTCGCTAATCACTTTAGGTAAAGCTTCGGCCACCGTTAAAGTAGCCGGTAAAGAAAAAACATCTTTACGGTGCGTCATAATGGCACTGGCGGTGGAACCGGCCAATCTAAAGATATTATGCACCACCTCTTTTTGATAAGTGGCTACTTCACCGCTTTTTTCGCCCACATTAATTAAATGAAAGATGTTTTCGCGGGCAAAAACGCGTTTTTTATCGCCGAACAGGCGATTAATTAGCTGGGCAAAAAGTGAGATAAACCAAATTAAAGGCGCAAAGATGATTGTCATGGGTAAAATGAGCAAACTAACAAATTTGGCGGTTTTTTCGTTATGGGCATAGGCAATTTGCTTGGGCGAAACCTCGCAAAAAATAAGCACAAATAAGGTAAGGGCAATGGTAGAAAAAACGACGGCGTTTTGCCCCCAAAAGTTAGTTACAATAATAACCGTGAGCGAGCTGGTTACCACGTTGGTAAAGGTATTACCCACCAAAATAGCCCCTAAAAATTTATTGGGAGCTTTGGTAAGTTTAGCCAAGCGGCCGGCCGCCTTGTTTTTTTCCTTTTGTAAACCGGCAATTTGTAAATCGGACAACGAAGTAAGCGAGGTTTCGGCAGCCGAAAAAAGGGCCGAAAAGATAAGTAAAATTATTAGGGCAAGCACTAAAGCCATCATTTTAATACTTGCCCCTTATTAACGGAACTTCCATATAGTTAATTTTAACCTACTTACTTTAAGCTGTCAACTGTTATTTTACAATAAGGGCTAATTTGTAATTAGTAAGGGGCGCTTATAGCCGGATAGTTACCTTTTTAATAGAGTGTCTTGACAAAGCAAACTAAACATATTATCATAAATTAAAATGGTTTAAAGAAGGTAACTATGCGTTTAGGGTTAGGTTTTATCTTATTTATTAGCAAATTAGATACGGACGATAACGGTAAAGCTATCACAGCTGCCGGCGGTAAGCTTAAGGCAGTAAACCACTGCGGCATTTATGCCGGCGGCGATACTATTATTGATGCCACCCCAGAGGCCGGCGTTAGCTTACGTCCTTTACCTACTTTTATCCATAACGTTACCCAATTAATCATCGCCGAAATAGCCGACCAAAACGTTGCTGTGCGCTCCTTTACCCGCGCTCAAGATTTTTTAGGCCGTCCTTATAATTACACCTTTTTATCGGGCGCTCAGCATAATCACTGTTATGGCCTTTATTGCAGCCAGTTAATTACCGAAAGCTTTTTAAATGAAGATGGCGGCAGGTTCTTTAAGCTGGCAACACTCAATTTTAGCAGTGATAAATTAGATTATTGGCAAAGTTACTACAAAAAATATAATATGGCTATCCCTTACCACGAAGAAGGCTCGCACCCGCAGCAACTTTTAGAGCAGACAGCTAAATTTAAAGAACTGCAATATATATCCCCCATAATAAATAAAAAAGGAGAAGTACAATGATAAAAGAACTATGGACGCGCCGCAGTATCCGCAGCTTTAAGGATACCCCTATTAAAGATGAAGATTTACGCACCATTTTATCGGCGGGGCTAACGGCTCCCAGCGCTGTGGCCAACTACCCCTTAGAACTGGTAGTTATTAAAAATGCCGAAACAAAGGCTAAAATTGCCGGGTTTTATGAGTTTTCGGGCTTTTGTGTGCAATCGCCGCTTTCGGTATTAGTTTGTTATGATAAAGATAAACGAACCTCTTACTTTAAAGACAGCGATTTTGGCCCGCTCGATGCCTCTGCCGCCGTACAAAATATGTTGCTGGCCGCTACGGCTTTAAACATTGGCAGCTGCTGGACGCACGCTTTATTAAGCGTAGAGGCCTACCAAACTTTACTTAATTTACCTAAAAATATTATTCCGGTAGCTTTAGTGGTGCTGGGTTACACCGATAAAACTTTTGAGCACCAAGATAGGTACGACGAGGCTAAAATTCATCACGATAAATGGTAACTTAAGCCAAAGCAACTATTTAAATAATTATTCCCCTTTATTAAAAATAAAGGGGAATTTAAATAAAAAACGATTATTTTTTAATAAAACCGTAATGAGCGGTAAAAATATAACTAACGCCGGCTATGTCGGTAAGTTTTTTAATATCGTCTTGTTGTTTAACATCGGATTGATTATAAACCGAGTTAAACAGCTGCGGCTTCCCATCTTTTAGGCTCATATTATCACCCACAAAAAGGTAGCTATCGTTAATTAAAAAAGCCACCGAATCTTCTTTATGGCCGGTGGCGGCAATAACTTTAACTTTGAGGCCATCGGTTTCAAAACTATCGCCATCGGCTATAACGGTGGTAGCCAGCTTATTATTTACCGCATAAATGGGTGCAGCGCCAAAAAGCGGTAAAGCCGCTAAATGGTCGCCATGGTCGTGAGTTAAAAGCACGGCTTTAACTTGCTCACCGGTTATAGCCAGCTTGGCTAACTCGGCTTTACTTTGCTCGTTATCGGCTCCGCAATCGATGGCTACATAACCGTTATGGCTTTTTATTAAATAAAAATTAACAAAGCCGTTATTTATAGCCCAAATACCGGGTATTACCTCACCGCTTGGTAAGGGGGTCATCTTTTTTTGTTCGTCGTTCATTTTATTAACTCCTTTAAATAGTTATTATTTATTAACTATAATTTTAACCTAAATTTTAAAAAAGGTAAAGTAATAAAACAACAAAGGTAAAAACGGGTTATGGCCATCCATACAATCAAAACCTATGGGTTTGTCCCGGCGAAGGTTTTTTTATATCGATTTTAAGGTAAAGCCGGTACACCGGCCACATTAACGGTTATTATGCCTTCAAAGCTGTTGCCGTTGCTATCGGGGAGTAAAACATTGCTTACGGCTGCCGTAACTGAAGCGCCGGCCTCCGCCTCTTCGTTACCGATGAGTTCTCTGTTTACTAAAATGGTTACCCTTATTTCGGTGCGGGTAAAAACAGGGATACTGGTTACCACACTATCGCCGGCAAAAAAAGCGGTGGCGGCGCTATCGGCGGCTAACTCTGCCTTATATTTAGCGGGCATTTGATAACCGTTGTCTTGGCCGGATTGTTTACTATTATTACAAGCGAATAATAAGGTTAAAATTAATAATATTAAAAATTTGTTTAGTATTTTCATAACGGTTTCCTTTTTGTTTTAATAGTTTAATAAAAGATAAAGCATACAAAGTTGTTTGTCAATTAAATTAGCGTAAAATATAACTATAAGTTATTTTATAGCGTCTACAATAAAAAGCGAGGCCGCTTGCTTCATAAATAAATTAGCTCCCTCATAAAAAGTTTTGCCGCTAACTTGTTTAAAGCTTAGGTCTTTAAGTTGGTTAATTAATTGAACTTGCTCAAAACCGTTGTGCACTAAATCGCTGCTAACGGCCTCGTTTTTGTTAAAATCGACAATTATTAAATGGCCATCTTGTTTGAGCATAGCGGCTAAAGCCATTAAAACCGACTGGTAATTTTTAATGTGCAGCAAAGTTTGCACCACCATTATATAATCGGCCTGTAACGGCGGCGCACTTTCCTCTTCTAAATTAAGGCATAAAACCTCAGCTTTAGCGGCAGGTATTTGCAGCCGTTTAATTTTTTGCTCAAGCTCTTCTACCATTTGGCTGGAGCCATCGATAAAGATTATCCGCTTAAAATCATTAAGCAGTTGCAGGCCGACCAGCCCGGTGCCGCAGCCGTAATCGATGGCTGTTTTATTACGGCCATCGGCCAATAGTTCCCGAATAGCTGCGGCAATGATGGCGGCTACCTGTTGCCTTTCGGGGCTATCATAGCCGGCGGCCATTTTGTTAAAGTGTTCTATATTCCCCATAATTCTACCTTTTTCTTATAAAAGCTCATCTAATCTTTACGGCAGTAGCGGCAATAAGTGCGGCTTGGCAGGCCATTGGCCTCTGTGCCAAAATCTTCGGGCTTTAACATTTCCATCTCACATGCTTTACATTTAAGCTTTCCTTTAGCAATAGGAATATAAACATCTATTATATTGGGGTTATCGGGATTAGGATAAAATTCGTGCAAGGGGCCAACAATTTCATCTTTTAATACCGCCGGAAGCTGCCAACACACCTCTGCAAGGTCGTCCATTGTGGCGGCAGCCACTACATAACTTTGCGCCGGTATTTGCCACTTTTCCCAACCTATGGGGGCTTTGGCGTTAGCGGCCACCTCGCCGCCGGCAAGGTAAGCAAAGCCCTCTTTTAACTGAGTCGCCGCCGCCATTGCGCCCCAAAATAGCGGCTTGCCTTCGGGGTTTTTTAAAAGCAAAGCGTCTATTTCGGCAAATTTATTGGCGGCCGCCAACTCCCAAAGCGGTTTAATCCAGCTGGAGGGGTTTTGCATAGGCCCTTCACCCGCCATACCCATAACGGTAAAATTATCTTTGTAAAGGCATTTAACCTCTATTTCTTTCCCCGATTTAGCTATAAACGGCATAGATTTACTCCTTTAAATTTTAATAATTTTTTATTATCTCGTTACGCACAAAACAATCTACTAAGTGGTCGTTTATTAAGCCGGCAGCCTGCATAAAGGCGTACATAATAGTGGGGCCTACAAATTTAAAGCCCAGCTTTTTTAAATCGGCGCTTAATTTATCAGCGATAGGACTGGTGGCCGGCATATCTTCCAGCCTTTGCAGCTGATTGATAATAGGTTTATAATCTACGTAACTCCACACAAAGTTGTCAAAACTGCCATATTTTTGGCGTACCTCGATAAAAAGCCGGGCATTAGTGATGGCGCCATTAATTTTTAAACGGTTACGGATTATGCCGGGATTGGTCAGCAGTTCGGCCACTTTGGTTTCATCGTAGGCAGCTACCTTGTGGTAATCAAAGTTATCAAAGGCGGCCCGAAAGGCCTCACGCTTTTTAAGGATAGTTAGCCAGCTTAAGCCGGCCTGCATACCATCAAGGATAAGTTTTTCAAAGAGTTTTTGGTCGTTGTGGATTGGCCGGCCCCATTCGTTATCGTGATAATCAAGATAGATAGGCAAATTGGTTGGCCACGAACATCTTATTTTATTTTCCATCGTAAAACCCTTTTGATTAATTTTTAATTATTAATTCTACTTCTACGCTATCACCGGCTTGCTTGCCAATTTTGGCTCTAATATCTTTGCGGATACCAATAATATAACACACCTCGCCGGCGGCATCTTTTACCCCCATATTAACGATGCTGCCCTCGTAAGGCACGCCGTCAAAGGTGGCTTGCACCTTAAGACGGCCTTTACCGTAAAGCTCTTTAATGTTAAAAGGTACAATAATGTAAGCTCCATCTAGGTCTTCTACTTTTTGGATAACGGCGTTAAATTTATGCATCGTTTTAATTAAAGGTGAGTTGGCCGGCCACGCCGCGTACCATACGCTCAAAACGCCTTAAATCGGCTAAGTCGCCGCTGCTGCGGGCATATTCACGCAGTAAAAAATCTACCATATAAATTTTAAAATCAAAATCAATAGTATTTGCGGCAAAAAGATTGCTTTCATCGGCTTGCTCGCGCCGCAGCTCGTGCAGGGTGGCCATCATGGCTACCAAAGCCTCTACGGTGTTGGTGGTGCTTAGCTCTAGGCTGTGGCTGTGTACCACGCTGCCTTCTTCCGGCAAATTAACTTGATAAGCGCTGCTAAAAGTAAAATTTACGCCGTCGCGCTCTACGGCAGCTCCGTTGGCCGGCAGCCAGAGTTCAAAATGGTAAATTTGCTGGCTGTCAAAACTCCCGGCGATAGGAACAAAAAGCCGGCTTTGTTCATCGGTAAAAATATTGGTTTGCGTGCGGTTAAGCTGCAAAGGCGGCATAAGCTGGTAACCTTGCTGGCTAACCACAAAACCTTCGGTGTTAAGCCTAAAGTTGCCGGCACGGGTGTAAAAGGTATCGCCGCTGGGGCTTTGCAGCCTAAAAAACCCCAGTCCTTCTATAGCAAAATCGGTAAAAACGCCGCCCACTAAGCTGCCTTGCTCTAAAAAATAAGGCTCATCGCTGCCATCGGGCTGGCCGATACTGGTAACCGGCAAGGCTTTGTAACCGATGGTTGCTACCGAAGTTATGTCATCGAGTAAAGCGTTAAAAATATCTTCGCGCGTGGGGCCGTCATCAATATCGATAGCCCGCCACCAAGCAAAACTAGGCGATTGCGTGGCCGATTGCGGAAAGGGCACCACTTGCCCCAGCAGCCATAAAGGGGCTAAAAATAACAGTAAAGCCGGCGGAATAATCTTTTTCATTGCTATAATTATCGCACTTTTTAGGCAAAAATACAAGCCGCTGCGTTTAGGTGGTAACCGCTAAAGTTATTTATTATCAGTTAAATATCCGTTAGTTTTAAGGGCCGTTAAAGCGTGCGCTAGTTGTAAATAAAGCTCCGGCGGATATTCTTCGGCCCGGCCGCTTTCGCTAAAACTAAGCGGTAAGGCCAGTTCTCTTAATTGATTGTAAAAAGGCAGCCGCCCCCAATTGTTTTTTAAAGTTTTACGGCGGCTGGCAAAGGCCGCCCGCGTAAGCTGCTGTAAAGTAGCCGAAACCTCGCCGTCTAGTTGTTTAGGCACCAGCGAAAGCAGCATAGAGTTAACATTAGGCGGCGGATAAAAGGCGCTGGGGCCGATAACGCCCTCGTTTTTTAGCTTAAAGTGGCACCGGCAATAAACGCTAAAGCTGGCATAATTTTTGGTACGCGGGCCGGCCAGCATCCGCTCGCCCAGCTCTTTTTGCACCAGTATAGCCGCCCTGCTTATGGGCTTAGCGGTAAACAAAGGGATAATAGCGCCGGCAATATTGTAAGGTAAGTTGCCAATTAACTTTATAGGCCCGGCTGCCTGTGCCGCCGGCCAAGTAGTTAAAACATCGCCGGCAATAATTTTAAAGCCGTTGTGCCCGCCAAAAAAACTTTCTAAAATTTTAATAAAACTATGGTCAATCTCAAAGACGGTAACTTTAGCTGTCTGCTGTAAAGCTAAGCTGGTCATGGCCCCTAAGCCGGGGCCAATCTCCCATAATTCATCACCGGCCTCAATATTAAGTAGGTTAATAATTTTTTGTCTAATAGTTTGGTTTATTAAAAAATTTTGACCAAAACGCTTAAGGGCATTAGCCTGATAGCTGCCGAGTACGGCCTTAATTTGGCCAATGCTGTTATAATCTATAGCTTGCACAGGGTTAGTTTAAGCTATTTAGCTATCTTTTACAAGGCTGCCGCGTAATCTTTAGGCACCGTTTGGCCTTCTTTTAATATTTTAATGGCGCCGGCTTTTACGCTGGCAGCTAACTCTTTAGAGGTACAGCGGTTAGTTGCTTTAGCTTTTTGTCTTTCCTGAATTACTCTAGTAGATATTTCTTTAGGGTCGGTTATACCGGGTATCGGTATCTCTTTATCGGCCTTGCCCTCAATATAACACAACCTAAATATACGGGCTTGTTCGGCGGTTAGGTAAACAATTTTTACTTCTATTAACTTAACAACCATTTTTTTGTCAACAATAGCAAGCAGCCCTTTAAATTGTAACACCGCCAAAAAGACAGCCGTGCCGGCAAAGATAAACATAACAAAAAGGCTAGTATGCACATGATTAATTATAGAAAAACCCGTTAAAACAGCCATAGCATAAAGAAAGAGCAGGGCATATTCCTGTACATTTTTAAGCTTAGCCGCAAAAAGTAAGGCCAAAATAATACCGGCCCCGCCGGTAGCGGTAAAAGCCCATAACCACAAAACAGTAGTAAGGGCAACAATATAGATAGATTTAAAGTATAAGGCCGCTATAAATAACGGTAC
>WRBN01000063.1 GCA_009784515.1 Spirochaetaceae bacterium
ACATAACGTTAAGTTCTTTATGAACTTTTTTCTCTACGGTCTGCATTAAGCGGCATAGTTTATGGGCTGCGGATTCTAGGGGGTTAAATAACCCTGTTTTATCTAACATTTTTTACTCCTTAAATGTAAATAATTGATAACTGAAAGGTGAAAATTGAAAGTGGATAGCTTTTTAATTCTTAATTTTCATCTTTCATCTTTCACCTTTCAGTTACCACTACTCAATTACGGGTTACTATTTCTTCACTTGAGAAAATATTTTGGAAAATTTTTTGATATTTTTTAAGGTTGGTTTGGCGGTTCTAGCTAGGCTTTTATAGATACTAAATGTTTATGCTTTTCTGTCACTAAAGTAATCCAAATAAATATTTACCATCTATAAAAGAATGGTTGTCTTACCGTAATTACTACTAGTCAAAATCGTTATTTAAAGTTACAATAACTTTATGAAAGCTAAACGAAGTCATCGTATTAATCAAATCAATCGTAACCTTAGCGGCCAACAGGTAACCATTAACGGCCATGTACACCGTTTACGCAACTACGGGGCCTTTTTATTTATTAATGTGCGCGACCGCAGCGGCCTTATTCAGTGTGTGGTAGACGATACAGCAACTGAGCGGCTCATGGCCCTAGCCAAAAGCCTAAAGAACGAATATTGCATCGCCGTAAACGGCAAAGTAAGGGAGCGCACCGCCGAAAATATTAATGCCGAACAAGAGCGCGGTGATATTGAAATAGCGGTAGAATCTATTCATATTTTTACGCAGAGTTTGGTACCGCCTTTTGTGATAGAAGACGGCGAAAGCCAAGCGAAAGAAGATTTACGCTTAAAATACCGCTTTTTAGATTTACGCAGCGGGGCTATGCAGCAGCGCATAAAGGTACGCCATCAAACAGTTTTTGCTGTGCGCGAATTTTTTAACAACGAAGGCTTTTACGAGATAGAAACCCCTATCTTAATTAAAAGCACCCCTGAAGGGGCACGCGACTATGTGGTGCCCAGCCGTATTTATCCGCACACTTTTTTTGCTTTACCGCAGAGCCCGCAGCTTTACAAGCAAATTTTAATGGTGGGTGGTATGGAAAAATATTTTCAGATAGCCCGCTGTTTTCGTGATGAAGACCCGCGCGGCGACCGCCAGCCCGAGTTTACACAAATTGACGTAGAAATGAGTTTTGTAGAGCAGGAAGATATTTTTAACGTAGGAGAAAAATTAATTAGCCACCTCTTTCATAAAATTATGAATATAACTTTAGCTACCCCTTTTACACATTTAACTTATTACGAAGCTATGAATACCTATGGCAGTGATAAACCCGATCTGCGTTACGGCTTAAAGTTAATAGATTTTAGCGCCTTAGCGGCTCAAAGTAGTTTTGAAGCCCTAGCCACCTCCTTAGGACAAAAAAATGGGGCCGTTAAGGCACTTATCGTTAAAAATTATGCCGAAGGATTTAGCCGTAAAAAAGCCGGTAACCTAGAAGATATTGCCAAAAAATATGGGCTTGGCGGTTTAGCTTGGCTTAAATATACCAACGAAGGTTTAGAAGGTGGTGCCGCTAAATTTTTTAGTAATTTGTTGCCCAATCTCGAAGAATTTGGTCTGCAAAAAGGTGATGTTATTTTAATAGCGGCCGGCAACTGGACAAAAGTATGCGCCAGCTTAGGGATTATTAGGCAAACGGTTGCTAAAGAACTTAATTTGTATAAACCAAACGACTTTGCTTTTTGCTGGATTACCGACTTTCCCCTTTTTGAGTACGATGAAGATTTAGGCAAATGGCAAGCTATGCACCACATGTTTAGTATGCCTAAAGCCGAGTATATCGATAAACTCGAGACCGACCCGGCGGCGGTAATTGGCCAACTATACGACCTCGTCCTTAATGGTTACGAACTCGCCAGCGGTTCGCTGCGTATTTACGACCCGGCTTTGCAGCAGCGTGTTTTTGATATTGTAGGCTACCCAACCGAGCTAGCCGAAGAACGTTTTGGCTTTTTACTAGAAAGCTTTAAATACGGCGCTCCGCCGCATGGTGGGTTTGCCATTGGCCTAGACCGTTTAGTTATGCTTTTAACCGGTGTAGAAAATATCCGTGAGGTAATAGCCTTTCCTAAAAACACACAAGGTATTGCAATGCTGGAAGAAGCTCCTGCACCTATCGAAGAGCAGCAGCTTAAAGAACTGCATCTAACATTTAATGTGCCGGAACCTAAAAATTAAGGAATTATTGTATGGAATTTAAAAAAACCGGCCTTATTCTAATGGCTGGGATTCTCTTTATTTTAGTAAGCTCTATCTTTATCATAACTATGGTAGTATTAAGTGGATTTATTTCGCAGGCGATGAACACTCAAATCGACCGAGAGCTTGGTGTAACGGCCCAGCTGCTAGCCGCAGAAATGGAGCTTCACCTAGAAACTGAAGCCGCAGGCCCAGAAAGCCTTATAAACTGGGCCGAGCAAATTTACCTTACAGGTATTATGGGTTATGGCTTTATTAATATTATAGATAATACGGGGGCCCTTGTTTATACGCCTGCCCAAACTAATATGGGCAGGTTGATATGGGACGTAATCCCGCCGGTACATAGCGATTTTGTCAGGCAGGTGATTGAGAGGAGGCATTCCGCCTCCTTTATAAGTATAAGCGCTACCACCGGATTAACCAGCCGAATGATTATAGAGCCGGTACCGCTTAACGGCTTACCGCCTTATACCATTATGCTGGTATTAGATGAGGCAATCATCACGCAAGATATAAGAGCCATACAAATTATAATGATTAGTACTACCGCAACTTCTCTCATCTTTATTGCTTTAATTATTACCGTTATTTTTGGTATAATGGTTGCTAAGGTAAAGTCATCTGTGAATAAATAAACCGTTTAATGGTTATTATATCTGCTCTGTTTAAGTTAAAGCAGTTTATCTCACAAAGACTGCTGCTGGCCTACAGTCCGCTATTAGCTTCGTGCACGGCGCGTATCAGGCTTTGAATGGTACGCCCTGTCTCGGGCAGGCTAACTTTAAGTTTTTCTATTTTTTCGCAGGCGTGCAGCACGGTGGCGTGCTCACGCCCGCCAAATTCGCGGCCAATTTCGCTGGTAGAGTATTCGGTTATTTCGCGGATAATATACATAGCCAATTGACGCGGGTAAACTATCGATTTACGTTTGCCTTTGCTTTTAAGGTCGCCGGGGGTAATATTAAAGTAGCTGCTAACTACTTTTTGCACAAGGTCGATGGTAATGGTGTTATCGCCTTGCGCACTGCTATTTTGCAGCACCGCTTTTAGTTGATTACGGGCAATTTCGGTAGTAATATTTTTACCGGTTATATCGTTATAAGCCAAAAGAGTTTTAATGGTAGATTCTAAATCACGCACGTTAGTTTTTACATTGGTGGCAATAAACTCGATAACCTCGCTGCTTAGGCTGCGTTCTTGCAGCTGCAATTTTTTATTAATGATGGCTACTTTAGTTTCAAAGTTGGGTGGTTGTAAATCTACCATAATACCAAAACCAAAGCGGCTTAAAAGGCGAGGGGTAATTTTTTTTAACTCGGTAATGGCACGATCGCTGGTAAAAACAATGGGTTTAGCTTGCCCTTGCAGCTCATCAAAAACATGGTAAAGCATATCTTGTGTGGCCGTTTTGCCCTCCAGCACATGCACATCGTCTATAAGCAATACATCGGCTTCGGTATATTTTTGCCTAACATTATTTTTTTTATGGTCGGGGTTAAGTAACCATTTAGAAATATCTTCATAAATTTCGCGGCCGGTAATATAAATAATTTTGGCATCGTTTTGGTTATGATAAATTTGGTTACCAATGGCCTGCAGTAAATGAGTTTTACCCAATCCTACCCCGCCATAAATAAAACAAGGATTGTGAGTTTTATCATTAGGTTTTTCGGCAATTTTTTTGGCTACCCCAAAGGCAAATTCACTATTCTCACCGGCCACAAAGGTATCAAAGTTATTTTCGGGCAATAAACCTTTAGGTAAAGCTTTAGGTTTGCCGGATTTTTTAACGGGCGGTTGCTCATCACCAGCAGGAACGATAATTTCTTGCCGCTGTTTTTCTTGGTTTACCTCAAAATTAATAACAATATTAATACCTTCAAACTCACTTAAAATACGTTCCAGTTTCTTTTTTAATTTATCCGATAACCTATCACGGTAATATGGCGAGTTAGCCAAGATGGTAACTACTTTACCATCAAAGCCGGCAAATTCGGCCCTGTTATTAAAGGAGTCTACATCGTTTTGGGTAATTTCGTTATTGGTACTTAAGGTTGTTAAGGCGTGGGTTAAAATATCTTTATCAAAAAACACCGGCAGCTCCTTGATGGATAGTGTATGCTATAAGCCAAATTTAGACAAGCAGGTTGATTTATGCTTATTGTTAAAGGTGCAAGCTAACCTGCCTAAAAACCAACAATCTATAATTACAAACAAAGCCCGCTTTAGTGCTATCTTAATTTTAAAAAATTTGTTTACTGCTCACTTAATACCCGCTCAATCTCTTCTGCCCCGCATTTTAGCCCTTTTAACTGTAAATTTTCGGTAAAAGTTTTAACTTTTAGTTCGGCAAGTAAATAATAAGCTTGCTGCCGGTTAAGCTGCTGTAAATAAGTTAGCTCGGCTGAATTATGGCTTATAACTTTTTCGCTAATAGTGGCTAAAGCCAAATTTTTTTCGTGGTCTTTTAATGGATTAAGAGTAGCCCTTTCTAGCCTAGTAATTAAAGCTTTAGTAAAGACAGCTAACCTAAGGATAAAAGAATGATTAAAATTAAGCCAAGCGGCCGGAGCAAAAAGATTATCCATCTCTTCTTCTATCGTTATATAAAGTCCTTTTAAGTGATTGTGACGCTGCTTAAAGCTAGCTAATAATTGACGAAGTTTTATATATTCGTTTAAAGCCGGCCGGCTTACCGCCTGCTCTTGCTCGGCCAGCTGCCATAAATTTTTTATAAAATTTGACGAAGCCAACTCTTGCCATTCTTCAACTGTACGGCTATTAAGGTACAAATGTCGCTGCCAAAAACCGGCCAGCCAGTCATCTTTAAAATTTTTACCCAAATATAGCAAAGCCTCACCGGTAAAGGTAATATCATTTTTAATAGCTAAAAACTCTTTGCGGTAAATTTTTTGCAATAAAGCTTTTACAGCAATGGGGTGGTTTAGTTCGGCCTCGTGTAAAGTAGAATATAATTTAATATCTACCTGTTCGTTGTGGTAAAAAAGAGCCGGATAAGCTTTACCGATAACTTTATCTTTATGGTGTTTATCATAAATGGGTACACTTAAAGGTATTCCCTCGTTAGGAAGCACGGTAAGATTAATTTGCTCCAGCTGTTTTTTAGCTAAACTAGCTGCGATAAGCTTAGGCGAAATACCTGTAGCTTTAACTTGTTTTAAATCGTTTAAGTTACGGCTGGCGGCAGCCTCTGTGCCATCATCATTTAATAAAATGTAACGCGGCCGCAGACGTGGCTGTATCTTTGTTTCGGCTTCTTGCCAAATGGTACGGTCTATCTGCAGCGAATAATGGGTGATTAACTGGTGAGTTAGTTCATCAAATAAATCGTTATTTATATTAATTTTAGCGGCTAAATCTTGGCTGGTAGCACGGGTAGGCTGCAAACGCACACGTTTGTCTTTAGGTAAGGCCCGGATAATAGCCTCTATCCGCTCCCCTAAATAACCTTTAGGGCCGGCTAGGCCGGTCCTGCCGTCAATTTGCCTAATTTCCTCGCTATTTAACTGTAGGCTATAACCATCGTCATTTTGCCCTAAATTAAAGTTATAACTTACCGCTAAATTATGGCTGCTGCCCTTAGGCGTATTAGTCAAAGTAAGTTCATCGGGGTAATCGGCTAAATAATCATTAACATCTTTAAGTAATAAATCGGCTTCCGTTAAATAAAGGCTGTTATCGCCGTTATTTTCGATAAATTTATTTAACTGGGCTAAACTAGCCACTCCATTTAACTTAGCTAAATAAAAAGCCGCAATAGCCTCATCGCCGGCCACAATATCTAACCGCCTAAGTTTATCTTGGACGGCAGCCAAATTAACCCGTAACTGCTGGTTGGCCACCAAAAAAAGTAAATTAGCTAGGTTATTTACTTCGTCGTTAAGTAAAAAATCTTTAACAAATATACCGGTAGCCTCTGCCGGATTGTAATTACTGTAAGCCACCTGCCGACTGGCGATGGTTAGGCCATAAAGCTGGCTTTTTTCGGTACACAGCACCTCTAGGGCTTTAAGACTAAAAAAAGGGGCTTCGGCGCGTTTAGTAATGAGGTGGCCGGCTAAAGACGGCAACCAAGCTACATCAAAAGCCGCAGCGGTACGGCTGTAAAGTTTGCTGGTACGCTGCAACAAAGCGCTAAAAACGGCCGGCCATTCTTCGTTGTAAAGGCTGCTGGCCGGAAAGATGACCATCTCTTGATTACCGGCTAAATTATAAGTGTTATTTTTATATATTTTTTTAGCTTTAGCGGTATGGTTAGGTTTTTCGGTGGATTTAATAAAAGCAAATTGACTAATAAAGCCACTAAGCAAAGCCCTATGCAGGCCGGCATAAGCAGGGTCGGCCGGGCCGATAGTTTCGGCCGCAGCGGTGGTTAGGTTAATAGCGGCCGCTTTTACTTTAGTATCAAAGAATTTTTTTTCATTAAGCATATTAGCCAGCTGCTCGCGTAAAGCCAACCAATCTTTAGTGCGGTTATAACTTAAAAAATTGGTTAAACAAAAATTTTTAAAATTTTTTTTAGATTTTCTCTTTTCGGCCATAGCGGTTTCATACAATTTAAGGTAAAAAATAAAATCGCTGGCTTTATGGCTAAAAATTTTATGTTTACTATCGGCCAAAGCTTTATTTTCGCCGCGCTCACGCTGGTCTTGCATCGATAAGGCCGCTACAATGGTTAAAGCTTCGTCCAGCACTCCTTCGTTATTAGCTTCCAGCAAGATGCGGCTTAAACGCGGGTCGATAGGTATTTGGGCCATAAAACGCCCCAGCTTGCTTAAAATTAAAGGTTTTTTAAGACTGGTTATCGCCCCCAGCTCAAAAAGGGTTTTAAAGGCCTCGTTAAAATAACTTAATTTAGGGCTATCCACAAAAGGAAAACCCTCTACCTCTGTAATGCCTAAAGCTAACATACGCAAAACAGTTTCGCTTAAGTTAGCCCGCTGAATTTCGGGCAGAGTAAAATCCTGCCGAGCTAAAAAATCTTCTTCACTGTACAGGCGGTAACATTCGCCGGCTTCAGTACGGCCGGCTCGGCCCATACGTTGGTTAGCGCTGGCTTTGCTAATGGCTACGATAGGTAAATTTTGAATACGATTGACGCTATTATATTGGCTAATCCGGGCTAAGCCGCTATCAATAACATATTTAACACCGGGAATGGTTAAAGTGGTTTCGGCAATATTGGTACTGGCGATAACTTTACGGCCATTAAATTTATCAAAAATTTTACGCTGCTCGCTGGCTCCTAAGCGGGCGTACAGCGGCAAAGCTAGCAAAGCTTGTTTACTTTTAAGCTTAGTCAATAAATCGAGTAAGTTGTTAATCTCTTCTTCGGTAGGTAAAAAAACTAAAATATCGCCATAGCTAGATTGCTCTAAAATTTCGCCCACAATAATTATTATTTGCTCGCTAAGTTCGCCATCATTAAAGGGGCGGTAATACAAAGTTACCGGGTAGTTACGGCCTTCGGCCTCAATGATAGGGCAATTAAAAAAATCGGCAAATTTTTGCGTATCTAAGGTAGCGCTGCTAATAATAACTTTAAGGCTAGGCCGCTTGGTCTGAATAAGTTTGAGCAAACCCAAAAGTAAATCGATATTAAGCGAACGTTCGTGAGCTTCGTCAACAATAATTACTTCGTAGGCTAATAATAATTTATCACGCTGCAGCTGGGCTAACAGCATACCATCGGTAAGCAGTTCGATAAAATTTTGGCCGCTACTTTTATCATCAAATCTAATTTTGTAACCCACACTTTGGCCCAGCTCTTCACCCAGTTCACTGGCGATACGGCCGGCAATAGTCATTGCCCCCAAACGGCGCGGCTGTACCATTGCAATTTTACCGCGTTTACCCAGCCCAGCTTCTAGGCAAAATTTGGCCAGTTGCGTGCTTTTACCGCTGCCGGTTTCGGCGGCTACCACTAAACTATGATTGTTTTTAATAGCAGCAACAATTTTGTCTTTGTAATTAATGATAGGTAAGTCGGGGTAATTAAGTTGCTTTGGCCTGTTTTGCCAATGGGTTTTAGCTTGTTCTACAGCCTCATCAAGCTGGGTGATGAGGTCGGCATAACCTTCATCGCCTTCTTTTAGTTTAGTTAATTGCTTTTTAAAGCGAAGGGCCTGTAGATAAGGTAAGCCATTAAGTTTAGAGGAATAGGTACTTGCCAAAATATTTATCTACCGCCTCTTTATTATATTTGTCTTCTCCCCGCCAAAACCCTGCATAGCACCAATCATGCCTTTTTATCCATAATATCATCTTAATATTTATTGAGTAACTGTGTTATACAAAAGCAGCCTTTCGCGGCTTAAATTTTCGCGTTGGTAAAGGGTGGCCATAGGAGTATTATAAGCTTCTTCAAGGTTTTTATCGCTTAAAACTTCGTTTGTTTCACCCTGTATCAGTTGTAAATTATCACCATTAGGGTTAAATAAAATGGCCTTAGTAGCATGTTTACGGCATAAATCAATTTCGTGTAAACAAAGGTAAAAAGTTTTGTCATATTTTAGGCTGTATTCACCAATATAAACTAAAATAGCCTCTTTTTGATAGCTCTCCAAAGCAAAAAAGGCTTCATCTAACATATTGATAGGGCTGCCATAAAGTAAACAAAAAGCCAAATTTACTCTTTGCTGCTCACCTTTGCTTAAAGTATTAAGCCGGCGGTTTTGTAAAAGCTCAAGCTCACAAACTTTGATAACTTCGGTCAATAATTTGGTATTATTCTTTTGATGACCGATACTATGCACAAAATTTAATAACTCGGCCACCGGCCTATCGTCATCAAACTCGGTATTTTGGTAAATAACGCTGCAAAGATGATTTAGCTCTTCATCTTCGGTAACTTTGGTATCTTTTCCTAGCAAAATAACTTCGCCAACATCAGGGTTTAAGCGGCCGGCAGCTAACAACATAAAGGTGCTCTTACCTACACCGTTAGGTCCCACTAAAGCTACCACCCCACTGGGTAGAGCAAACGTAAGGTTATTAAAAATAGTAATTTCTTCAACCTCGCCTTCACCGGCTGAGGCAAGGTGGCTAAAACTTACCTTGTTAAAAGTAATTAAACTATTCATCGGGGGTTAAGTTGGAGTTATTACGCATAGTGCTTTCGAGAGTACGTACTTCTTCGGCACTAAAGATTTTATCAATATCTAAAACAGCGATAAACTCGCTCTCTTTTTTACCGATACCCTTTAAAAAATCGGCCGGAATGCGGTTACCAAAACGTGGGATAGTTTCCAGTACTTCTTCATCAAACTCGATAACCTCTTGCACACTATCGGCCAATGCCCCAAAAACAATACTTTTTTTGTCGGCGGTAACGGCTTCCATCACTATAATAGCCGTATTTTTACTAATAGATAATGGGTTTAATCTAAATTTAATATGTAAATCTACAATGGGTATACCGCTGCCGCGCAAATTAATAATACCGCGCATATACTCGGCTGTACGTGGGATAGGAGTAATAGGGCGGTATTCTAGTACCTCTTTTACATTTTCTACCTCGATAGCGCATTCGTTTTCTTCTAGTTTAAAGGTTAAATATTGGTTTAGTTTTGTGGTGGCCATTAGTAAAATATCTCCTTAAGGCAGCTTCTGCTTTTTATTATCGTCATATTTTAAAAAACTAGCAAGGGTATTTAAAATAAGTTAGCTAGATTGATTACTATTATACTAAGTAACGGCCATTTTGGCTAGGGTGTATTATAGCCCTCATTTAGTTATTAGCTATATTTAAGCTTTCTATCCCCTTCGCGCACTAAATCTTTTTGTTTAATACTCTCACGTTTGTCGTAAAGTTTTTTACCTCGGCATAGTCCTATTTTAACCTTAACTTTTTGGTTTTTAAAGTAAAAAGCTAGTGGTATTAAAGTAATGCCTTTTTCGCGTATTTGCCGCTCTAGTTTAATTATTTCTTTTTTATGGGCCAAAAGACGGCGCGGCCGTTCGGCGGCATGGTTAAAGATATTACCAAAATCGTACGGCGAAATATTAAGCTTTAATAGGTAAAGCTCGCCGTTTTTTACCTCGCAGTAGCTATCGACAAAATTGAGGCGATGGGCGCGTACGCTTTTAACCTCTGTGCCTTTTAACTCGATGCCGCACTCCAGCTCGTTAAGCACTTCGTAGTTAAAGTAAGCTTTGCGGTTTTTAGCAATAAAATTATCTTGGTTCTCTTTATTCTTAGCCATATTTTTACTCAATTTTAATGCCGGTAACCCGATGCCGGCGCTATCACCAGCCTAAAGCCTAAATAAGGCGAAGCCAGCGCTGCATTTTGGCTGCCGCGCATATTAATAGGCATAACTTCGTTAATCGCCGGATGATAGCCGCGCACGACTATCTCCTGCCCTTTAAAATATATCGGCAAATTAGCTTCGCCGGCAAAAATTAAATAGCGGTAAATAAAATAGCTATCGTTGGTCCATTCGTAAGCGGTAATGTTAAGGCGGCCCTGCCTAGCCAAAAATTCCCACTCGGCTTCATTAATTAACCTTACTTCATAACCGTTTAAATCGGCCGGCAAACTAGCATTTAACCAACCGGCAAAGGCCATAGCTTGTTCGTAGGTTAGATAAGCAGCACTATTATCGGCTACCGCACTGCGGTTGTAAGGGGCATTGTCGGTGGTATTGGTGGCTTGTAAAAAATTAACAAATTGCCATTCCGTTATAAGGTTAGCCATAAAATAAAAACCCGGCAAATTTACTAAATGCGGATAATATTCGTTTAAGCCGCGCCCAAAGGCCACGCTATTGCCCATAACATAACTGCCGCCGGCACTATGGTTAAAATTAAAGCCATTAACAGTTATTGGGCTTAAACTACCGCTATTCAATTGAATGTTGCCGTCAGCCAAATTTTCTCGGGCTAATATTCTTAAAATATCGTTAAAGCTATCACGCGCCCCATCACCTAAGTTGGGCAGTAAATTAGTTAGCATATTACGTACCATACGCACTTCGTTTAGGCTGGCCTCACTTTCTATTAAGGCCCACATATCCAAAGCCCAGTGTTCTACCAAATGTTGCTCAAAAGGAGTTAAAGTAGGCCAAACCTCTACTAAATCGCGCACCGTCTCCAACAAAACCGGCCGGCGCGGAAAGTCGGCCCAGTTAGGCGTTAGCACCCATAATGAAGCTTCGGCAAAGCTGGTAGCCAGCAAGTCGTTGACATTGGTAATGGCTAACTGATAGTTTTGGTTTATACGGCGCGGTAAAATTAAAGTAGCAAAGGCACGCCCCCTTACTTGTAGCGGTTGCTCAATGGTATTAAAGCCATCTTTTACAATAACTAAGTTATAATCGCCGGCCGGCACAAAGGCCGTTACGGGAGTAGCACCTAATAATCTATCCCCTGCATAAACGCTGGCACCGGCCGGTATGCTGGTAATAGTTACCCGGCTACCATAGTTAATAAGGCCCGGCAATAACAATAAAGCAAAAGCCAATAGACCTGCCACCACATAAAAGATGTACAAAACGTATTCCTGCGGTTGTAAGCCAAATTTGGGCTTAAGCTTTACCTTAATGTGCGAGGTATCTATTTTAGCTTTTCTTTTAAACATAATGGGTAATTATAGTTTGGTATTTAAGTTAGGTCAAGAGGGCCTTTAAGGCGGTAACTATCCCTTTATAGTCCCAACAGTATTTATCGATGACTAGCTAGTCTAGCAATTTTATCCTATCAAACCAACCTTAAAAAAATATCAAAACTTTTTACAAAAAAAATTAAAGTGAAAAAACAGTAACCCGTAATTGAGTAGTGGTAACTGAAAGGTGAAAGGTGAAAGATGAAAGATGAAAGATGAAAATTAAGAATTAAAAAGCTATCCACTTTCAGTTATCACCTTTCAG
>WRBN01000064.1 GCA_009784515.1 Spirochaetaceae bacterium
ATAGCCTTAAATATAGCTAGGTTAGATACAACTTCTACCTCTTCTATGGCTGGACGTATTAAACAGATGGCTTGGGACCATACTTACCTTGAAAAGTTACTTTTTTATATGCTCTAGCCCTGAGAGTGAGCGGCGTTAAAAAATAGTCAATACTTATAAGGCTTTTACGGCCGGCACCTTTATAAATAGTTAATTATATTTTCATATAAAAAGCATTATAAGTATTGACTATTTTTAGTTTATGTATTAGAGTGTTTTATATATAAGTTTTAAGGAGAAAACAAGTGAGAAAAGTAGCTTTATTAGCTGTAGTTGCTATGTTAGCCGTTAATGCCTATGCGGTAGAAATCGGCATTGGTGGTAAATTAGGCGCTGGTATTGGTTGGGGCCATATTACCGAAGGTGTAAATAGCAGTAGCATAGATGCCGCTATACAAACAAGGCAATTAGGTTTACCTATTGGTGGTGAAGTTTTTGTAAACTTAGGGGTTAGTGAGCTTATTGGCTTACAATTAGGTGTAGCTTTTAGTTATGCCTTAGGTATAGGTGATATTAGTGACCGCGGGCGGGTTGATGGTGTTAATAATGGCGATTGGAGCAGCTGGGAAACTTGGCCAAGCGCTATAACCGATGATTTAAGGCTTAGCATAATTAGTGTTGGCTTAGATATTTTAGTTCGTTTTAATTTACCGCTCAATCTGCCTATTGGTCTTTATGTAAGTGTTGGCCCTAACATTGGTTATAGTAATGCCCGTACAACAGCTACCAGCGATATTGCCGGTTATGCCGATGACGGCGACTATATTGGTAGTCACTTTTTGGATATTACCGGCGTATTAGAGTTTGGTGCCGCTATTCCGCTAGGACCCGGCGCTTTAAATATCAACTTACGTAGCCGTATTGGCGGCGGTTTTTCTTTAGCTTCGTACGATCAAGATGGTAGTATA
The DNA here is from genome assembly GCA_009784515.1 of Spirochaetaceae bacterium. Lineage (NCBI taxonomy): Bacteria > Pseudomonadati > Spirochaetota > Spirochaetia > Spirochaetales > Spirochaetaceae > Spirochaetaceae bacterium. The sequence goes on from WRBN01000064.1 coordinate 948, forward strand.
GAGCTGGAAAGTGATGAATTTGTACGCCGCTTTATCGGCGAAGTTGCAGCCTTGCGTATAGGTTACAGCATTAATTTTTAATTTAATATCTCCACTAAAAGATATTAACATAGCAGTAAAAATAAACCCCTTGTTAGCGCAAGGGGTTTATTTGGTAAGGTACTGTCTTTTTTAGTGCAAAGTTAATTTGCTCTTAAGGTAATAATAACTATTTCTTCCGGCGGGCCAAGCCGTACATTTAACAGCGAGGTACCAATGCCGCTGGTAATAATAATTTGGCCATTACCGCTAGGCAGCGGCACTAAACCATATTTGTATCTTTGCCTATAACGGCTGCTGGTAAAGGGAGCCCAGCCCAAAAAGGTTACCTGCCCGCCATGTGTATGGCCGCTAAGCACTAAATTAATGGCGCTAACATCGTACTGCTCCACAAAGTCGGGGGTATGGCTTACCAAAATGGTAAAATCATCTGGCCGGCGGCCGGCAAGAGCGGCCGGAAGGTTAGGTAAGCTAAAGCGCATATCGGCTACCCCAGCTAACCAAAGACGCTGGCTGCCTCTACTAAGGGCTAAACCGTTATTTTCGAGGTTAGTAATACCGGCACGGTTTATTTCGGCTATAACACGGTTACGCAAATGGTAGTCATCGTGGTTACCAAGTACGGCATAAACCCCGTAGGGAGCTTGCAGCTTAACTAGGTAGCTAAAAAGTTCTCTTAAATTGGCTTCGCGCCGCTCGGTTAAATTGGCTCGCTGGCGGCCTTCGGCATAGTCGCCGCCTAAAATAATTATATCGGCCCCGCTCTCATTAAGCTGCTTAATAATTACAGCAAGGCCAGCCTCGCGTAAGGTGCTTTTATAGTGAAAATCGCTGATAAAAGCAATTTTAAAGCCGTCAAAAGCCTCTGGAACAGCCCTATCTTTAATAGTATAGTGGGTAAATAAAGCTCCTTCGCTGTTAAGCATAGTACAAGATGTAGCCAGCAGAGCGATAGGTAATAATAGCCATAAGTTATTTCTCTTAATTTTCAATTTTTATTTTTTAATTACCTTGTAAGATAAGCTAGCTCTTTAGGTAAAACAACATTGTTGCCAAATAAATCTTCGCCGTAACCATGTTCGGCCAAAATTTTTATATCTTCCAATACGCGTTTATCACCCTCAAAAGTTAGTTTTAAATCTAGTTTACCATCAATTTTACCCATAGCCATATAACGTGCCACTAACCTTTTGATAAAAGAGAGAGCATCTTCCCCTTTTATTTCGTCAATATCGATAAAATTAAAAGCAGCTTCATAAACTAAAAGTTCTTTTTGCTCTATTAATTCAAAAAAAGCGGCACGGGCAAATTCTTTTAATTTATCAAGATTTAAAACTTCACCTGCGGATAAAGCTTTAAAGGCTTTAGTTTTGCTAACCAGTTCGACAAGTTGTTTGCGTTTATGCTCATTAAGTTCTTCGTTGGCTCTAAACAACTCCAACGGCAAGCTGGCATTGTATTCTTGGTCGTAAAGTTTCATCTTTACTTCACTGCCATAGTGTAACACAATTTTAGATATTAACGTTGAGGGCCTAACATGAAAACCGCGATAGCTAGGATAAGTTAGGCTAATACTGGTTTTTTCTACATATTTTTTAAGCATAGTTTGGCATAAGTTACGGCTGACTTTACGGTAGCGGTCGGCATAACTAATGGCATAGCCAATGATGACTATCAAGCTTCTTTCATCATTTTTTTCGATGAACGAAAGTAACCTAACTTTAGGTTCGCTTAAAATATGACGCTGGTAGTAATGTACCATAGCGGTTAGTACCTCTAGTAAATGGTAAATAATCGAAATATGGCCGCGCATTACCGGTAGGTTTTTGTCTTGCTGCGGTAAGTCGCTACCTAAAACGGCGGTATCGTAAAGCGATTGCATATTATGAAAACGCGTTTGCAATAAACGCACGTTTTCGGCACTAACCACCGAAGGAACTAAACTAGCTAATCCTTTTTTGCTAAGTTCGATAGAGCTACTTTCTAAAAGGCCGCTGCTCTCCGATAAATTTAAAAACTCGGTAGCTAACATTACCACCGTATTACGCGGCGAAGTTTCGTGGCGTACGCGGCGGGTAACCGGTAATTGGTAGCTAAAGAGTACTTCTTCGCTGGTTAGCGATTCCGGCAGAGCATTAACATTAGCGGCTATCTCACGTTTTTTACCTTCGTTAATTAAAGTAACACAGGCTTTTATAAGCAACTCGCGCACCAGTCTAATGCAGCTTTTGGTTTCGCCGTTAAAATCGCCTTCTATATCTAATAGATAATATTTCTTAATGTTGTCTCTAATGTGCAGCAGCTTAACACAGGTGGCACTCATTATTTTAACAACAGCTACCGATTTTCTAAAGCTGTGCCAGTAACGGTTAGTTATGGCATCGGCGGCATCTAAAAACTCTTCTAAATCGAAGGCGGCTATATAAAGCTGGTTTAACAAAGCCCTGTCAAGCTTTTCGGGAGTTAAGCTGCGGTCGCTGGCTACCTGTGCTAATATGAGCAAATAACGTGCTTTACGATTAACCAGCTTCTCGAAGCTTTTTTCGGCATCTTGGCTTTTATTAACCAACGATTTTAATATATTCATTATACTTACACTCTTTTTAATCAAAAATTAAGAAGTAATAATTAAAAAAATTTCTTAATTTTAACTCTTAATTAATACTTATATCCACTATCGCCAATAAACTCGCGCAAAATAGAGTAATTTGGCACATATTGGGCCGAAATTACCTGAAAACGCTCTAGGTAACGTAAAAGGCGGCAGGCCTCGTGGTAATGCGGCATATTGGCCTTTACCTCTTTTAAAAGAGCCTCAATATAACCTTTTAATACAAAAAGTTCGTAATCTAGGGCCGAATTAAAGGCCACATCGGCGGTTTCTTGGTAAGGAAAAATCCATTTTTCTTCGCCGGCTTTAACATTGGGCCACATAGCTAAGGTGTCGCTGGCCCCCGTATTCCTAAATTGCCAGTCGCGTACAATCCGCCTTATAAGACGGCTATCGCTGGTAGATAACCTATGCTGTTCATCGATATTTAACTGAATAAGGGCCGAGATATAAATCTTAAATTTATGTTCGCTAGTTATGCTGGCTGAAATTTGCTCGTTAAGGCCATGTATACCCTCTATTAGCACGATACTTTTTTCGGTAAGTTCTAGCGGGGCGGCATCAAAGGTGCGCTCTTTAGTTTTAAAGCTGTATTTGGGAATGGCTACTTTATCACCCTTAATTAAAGCCGTTAAAGTTTGGTTAATTAAAGGTAAATCGAGCGCTTTAATATGTTCAAGGTCTTTTTCGCCTTTATCAGTTAGGGGTATTGCGTCGCGGTTAATAGTATAAAAATGATCAAGCCCTATTAAGTGAGGCTTAAAGCCGTTAATCTCTAGTTGCATAGCTAGTTTTTTAGTAAAGGTAGTTTTACCGCTGCTGGAGGGGCCAGCGATAAAAACAAATTTTACCTGCCCGCGGCCAGCTATTTGGTCGGCAATGGCGGCTACCTTTTTATCGTGTAACCCTTCGGATAAATGAATAAGCCTTTGTAGACTAGCTTTATGACGCAGGTGTTTGTTAAGGTTACCCACCGAATCGCTGCCAAGCATAGCTACCCAACTACGGTGTTCTCGGTAGGTAGCCATTACCAATGGCCGCTCTTGCCGCTCGGGGAAGGAGCTATCTAATAAATTAGTAGGGTAACGTAAAAAAAAGCCGTTTTCGCCTTTAATTAATTGGTATTTGCTAAGTAACGAGGTATTTGGTAATTGTAACCCATAATCTAGGCTATAAGTAGCACCTAGCTGATAAAAAGCTAAAGTTGCCTCGTTACTGTATTCTAGCAACGAGTGGCTATAACTTTGCCCCATTTTATTAAAGTAGGTTAAAGCCTCTTGGTAGCTCATAAAAGTATGGTTTATCGCCAGCGAAGCGGCAACTAAAGTTTGCATCTTTTGGTTAATAGCCTCTAGGTAATTATCCGGCAGCTCGCCACTATAGCGGTAAAAGTAGGCATCGGCTACCGTTTGGCCTATAACAAAGTGTACGGCCGGATAAAGCTCGTTTACTGCAGCCATTAATAATAAGTTAAGGCTGCGCCTGTAAGCCTGTAGGCCCCATTTATCGGCTATAAAAATGGGTTTAAGCTCGCCTCCTAATAAAACACTTTGGTTAAGGCCAATAAGCTGGTTGTTTAAAACAAAAGCTACAGCGTTGTGGCACTCGCCATCTTTGGCTAGTAAATTTAGAGTAGAGCCAACGGGAAGTTGCTTTAGCTGGCCGGAAGGTAATTTAAAAGATATATCACGCATATTTACTGGTTAATATACCATCTTTTTTTAAATTTCACAAGTATTTTTTAGCCGATAATAGCTTTTATATAAGCAAATTGTACTACTTGAACAAAGACAATATGTAAAAATAAAATTTTACATTTTTAAAAAGTAGTGCTACAATATCGTGTTAGTTATTTTTGCTAATAATTACAATTTTTTAAGAGGTGGAAGCTATATGAGTAAAATATTAAATGTTACCAGTGAAATAGGTAACTTAAAAGAAGTTTTGGTACATCGCCCCGGCGGCGAGTTAGAGAATTTAACGCCCAACTACTTAAGCGAATTTTTATTTGACGACATACCTTACCTTGAGGTAGCCCGGCAAGAACATGATGCCTTTGCTAAAATAATGACCGATAAAGGTATTAAAGTAATTTATGTTGAAAAATTAATGGCCGAGACCATTGCCACCAGTGATGAGCTGCGTAACGAATTTATTAGTAATTTTTTACGGGAAGCTAAAATTTATGATAGTAAAACGCGCAGCTTTGTTGCCGCTTGGTTAATAGAAAATTTTAACCATCAGGGTATTGTAGATAAATTGATAGAAGGTATTCGCAGTAAAGATATTCCCGGTTTTGATAAACTTAGCAGCTTAGCTAGCGTTATTAACAGCCATTATCCCTTTTTAACTAACCCGTTGCCCAATACTTTATTTACGCGCGACCCCTTTGCTACCGTTGGACACGGCGTAACCATTAATAAGATGTACACTCACTTACGCAGCCGTGAAACTTTAATGGCTGATTATATCTTTAAATATCACCCTAAATACAAAAATGCCGATATTCCGCGCTGGTATAACCGCGATGATTTAGCTCATATTGAGGGCGGTGATGAATTGATTATTAACGAAAAAACTCTCTTTATTGGAGTATCCGAGCGTACAGAGGCTACCGCCATCGAAAACTTAGCTAAAAAATTATTTTATACCGAAGGGGTAAGCTTTGAGCGTGTACTAGCCTTTGATATACCTAAAACCCGTGCCTTTATGCACTTAGATACGGTTTTTACTCAGATAGACCACGATAAATTTACTATCCACCCCGGTATTGAGGGTAGTTTAACGGTGTACACTTTAACCAAAGGCAGCAGCGGCGAAGGTAGTATTAAGATAAGCGAAGAAACCGACCAACTAGATAAATTGCTAAGTAAAATTTTAGACAAAAAAGTTTCTTTAATTCGCTGCGGCGGTGGCGATGTTATAGCCGGCGACCGAGAACAGTGGAATGATGGCGCTAATACCTTAGCTTTAGCCCCCGGTGAAGTAGTGGTCTATAGCCGTAACCACGTAACTAATAATTTACTGCAAGACAATGGCATTAAAATAAATGTTATGCCCAGCAGCGAACTTTCGCGCGGGCGCGGCGGCCCACGTTGTATGAGTATGCCCTTAATTAGGGAATAGGGAACAAGTAACAAGGGAGAGATGTTTTGTTTCCTTGTTACTTGCTCTTTTTATAAAAAATAAAAATATTTTAAATAAAAGGAAAATAAAAGCATGGCATTTAACTTGAAAAACAGAAACTTTTTAACATTAATGGATTTTTCGGCCAAAGAAATTCAGTATTTGCTTGATTTATCGCGCGATTTAAAACGAGCAAAATACACCGGTAACGAAGTACAAAGGCTTAAAGGCAAAAATATTGCCCTTATCTTTGAAAAAGACAGTACCCGTACTCGCTGCGCCTTTGAGGTAGCAGCCTATGACCAAGGTGCGCATGTAACTTATCTTGGGCCATCGGGCAGCCAAGTAGGTAAAAAAGAGAGTATGAAAGACACCGCTCGTGTATTAGGCCGTATGTACGACGGGATTGAGTATCGCGGTTTTGAGCAGAAACTGGTGGAAGAGCTGGCCCAGTATGCCGGTGTACCGGTATGGAATGGCCTTACTAACGAAGACCACCCCACGCAAATACTAGCCGATTTTTTAACCATCATCGAGCATTTTGGTCGCTTAGAGGGTATTAAATTAGCTTATGTGGGTGATGGCCGTAACAATATGGCTAATGCTTTAATGATTGGTAGCGCCAAAATGGGTGTGCATTACAGTATTGTAACCCCTAAAAGTTTATTCCCCGAGCCGCAGTTGCTTAAAAAATGTGAAGAAATTGCTAAGGTCAGTGGCGGCAGTATAACGGTTACCGATAGCCTAGACGGTGTTAATGGTGTACACGCCGTTTACACCGATGTATGGGTAAGTATGGGCGAGCCCGATAGTGTATGGGAAGAACGTATTAATTTACTAAAACCTTATCAAGTAAATGCAGCTTTAATGGCTAAAACCGACCCTAAATCGATTTTTTTACACTGTCTTCCGGCCTTTCACGATACCGAAACTGCCATTGGCCGTGATATTGAAAAGAAATTTGGTCTTAAAGAGATGGAAGTTAGCAACGAGGTATTTGAAAGTGAAAAAAGCCTTGTTTTCGATGAGGCCGAAAACCGTATGCATACCATTAAAGCGGTAATGGTGGCCACTTTGGGTAACCAATAATGCATAATTACAAATATAATATTGACAAGTAAAATTTATCTGCTATAATATGATGTTAAGGAGAAGATGTAAATATGGTTGATGTTGCTAAAAAAAAGTTTAAAATGCCTACGGCCTTAGGTATTTTATTTGGTTTAATTGTTGTGGTATGGGCGCTGGGCTGGGTTATCCCCAGCGGCTTTTACGACTACCTCACCCCCGCCGGTGTAGAGCAAGTGCCTACAGGCGGCTATTTGCGCGACTATGTGCAGGCTAACCGAGCTAGGCTGATTGCCGATGGCCTGTTAATTCCTGCCGAAGATATGCCGGCCCTTATTGCCGGCGGCGCTACAGTAAGGGGAATGAGGCTTACCCCCGTTGGCGGCACCTTTACCCATGTAACTGGCCCTCAATTTACGGTGGCTTCGCCTTTTGCCATTTTTACGGCACCTGTTAGGGGTTTTTACGATGCCGTTGGTGTAGCTTTCTTTATTATTGTGGTAGGCGGTTTATTGGGTATTATTAATAAAAGCCGCGCTATAGAGGTAGGCATAGCTCACTTAATGCACGCTATGCGCGACCGCATTTACTTGCTTATTGGTATTTTAATGGTACTGTTTTCGATTGGTGGTTCTACTTATGGTATGGCCGAAGAAACCATTGCCTTTTACCCTATTTTATTGCCTATTATTATTGCTGCCGGTTTTGATGCAATGACGGGTGGTATGATTATTTTGATGGGCGCCGCCGTTGGGGTGCTGGCCAGTACGGTAAACCCTTTTTCTATAGGTGTAGCTAGTGGTATTGGCGGTATAAGTATTGGCAATGGTATTGGCCTTAGGCTTATTATGTGGGTTGTTTTTACCAGCTTTGCTATATTTTATGTTATTAGATATGCCCGTAAAGTTAAGGCTAACCCCGGAGCTTCGGTATTGGCCGATTTAAACAACGAAATTAATGCCCACTTTTTAAACAAAGAAAATCAACAGCAAACCGTTGAAAAAACTACTATAAGGCAAAAATTAATTTTAGCTGTCTTTGCCTTAACTTTTGTGGTAATGATTTATGGTGTTATTCCGTGGAGTGATATGCCCGGTTTCTTGAGCCGTTTACCAGATTTAGGCTGGTGGTTTGCCGAGCTATCGGCTTTATTCTTAGCCTCAGCCATTATTTGCGGTATTATTGCCGGCTTTAAAGAAAGTGAAATTGCTAGTAGCTTTATTACTGGTGCCAGAGATATGATGGGTGTTGTTATTATGGTAGGTGTGGCGCGCGGTATTTCGATATTAATGACCGATGCGATGATTACCGATACCATTTTATCGGCCACCGAAATTGTTGCCGGTTGGCCAAGCGTATTTTACATAAATGCCCTTTATTGGCTGTTTATGTTACTTACTTTCTTTGTACCATCATCATCGGGCTTAGCAACCCTCAGTATGCCGCTGGTTATACCAATGACCGAGATGGCCGGCTTTTCGCCCGCTTTAGCTATAACGGCTTTCCAATCGGGTATGGGTATTATTGGTATGATAACACCTACCAGCGCCGTTATTATGGGCGCTCTTATGCTTTCTAAAATACCTTATGAGCGTTACCTAAAGTTTATTTGGAAATATTTATTATGTATATTTATAATGACAACTATCTTGTTGTCGCTAGGTGCAGTTTTTAGTTAAGTAGGACTTACCCTGCATCCGTAGGTGGTGCTTACAAAGCACTACCTATGTCATTTAATATAATAGGAGAATTTATGAAATTTGTTATAGCACTTGGCGGTAACGCCTTGCAAGACGATAAAGGGCCGGCTACCGCCGAAGCTCAGCTAGAGGTAGTAAAAAAGAGTGTGCTGGGCATTGCCGATTTAATAGAGCAAGGCCACACCGTTATGGTTAGCCACGGTAATGGGCCGCAGGTTGGCCGTATTGTAATACAAAATGAAACTGCCAGCGCTGTAACGCCGGCTATGCCCTTTGATGTATGCGGGGCAATGAGTCAAGGTTATATTGGTTACCACATACAACAAGCTTTAAAAGAAGAGCTGGCTGGCAGAGGGATTAACAAAAATGTGGTATCACTGGTAACCCAAGTAGAGGTTGATGCAAACGATAAAGCCTTTGTTAACCCCACCAAACCCATCGGCCCTTTTTATAAAGAAGAAGAGGCTAAAAAACTACAAGCCGAAAAAGGTTACAGCGTTAAAGAAGACAGCGGGCGCGGCTGGCGGCGTGTGGTGGCTAGCCCTAAGCCTGTTAGTATTATCGAGTTAGAAAGTGTTAAAACTTTAAACGCTGCCGGCCATGTGGTTATTACCGTTGGTGGCGGCGGTATACCGGTAGTTAAAGAAGGCAAAGGCTACAAAGGAGTAGCGGCGGTTATTGATAAAGATTTAGCCAGCGCTAAATTGGCCGAGCTTATGGAGGCCGATGCCCTCATTATTTTAACGGCGGTAGATAAAGTAGCCATTAACTTTGGTAAACCAAACCAAGAAAACTTGGCTACTTTAAATGCTGCTCAAGCTAAAGAGTATATAGTTACCGGTCAATTTGGGGTAGGCAGTATGTTACCTAAAGTAGAGGCTGCTTTAATGTTTACCGAAAGTAAGGCTGGTCGTAAAGCCATTATTACCAGTTTAGAAAAAGTAGCCTTAGCTATAAAAGGCGAAGATGGCACGATAGTTAAAAACTAATAATTAAAAGTTAAAAATGAAGCGGGCATTGCCCGCTTTTTATTTATAGGCCGGCTAAATTTTATGGTAACTACCTATAGGTCCATCTAAATTTCTTTTACTGGCGAAGGGTTGGGTAGTGATTTATCGTTTACTTTTGCTATCGATAAATAGATAGTTTTAAATTTTAGCTTTACTTTAACTGTAAGTTATGTTAAACTAAAACTATGAAAAAAATATTAATTTTATTTTTATTACTAATAGCCATAAATGTACAAGGACAAGGGTTGCCGGTACCGGCTAACGCTACGCTGGCCAGTTTGTTCCCTGATGAGAATTTGAGAAGAGTGGTGGCGGAGGTATTAGGGCCTAATGCCGGGTTAACCGGGCAAAGATTGAGTGATGAGTTGGCGAGGGTAGAGGAGCTTCGGGCTTGGCATAGAGGAATTAGAGATGCGACAGGGGTTGAATATTTAATAGGACTAATTAGTCTTGATTTAAGCTATAACAATATATCTAGTATTAATGTAAAAAATAATATTAATTTAACTAGTCTTAGTTTAGCCTATAATGCTTTAGAAACTATAGATGTAAGTAATAATAGTAATTTAGTTTCAATTGAGGCATTTCGTAACTCACTTACCAGTATTCATTTTGGTTACAATCCTAATTTAACTCACATTATGCTGAACTGGAATTATCTGGCTTATCTTGATATAAGCGCTCTTTCTAATTTAACTAGTCTTAATGTAAACTGGAATAGTTTGAGCAGCCTTGATGTAAGTAATAATATTAATTTAGCTCATCTTGATGTAAGCCATAATCATAGATTAACTTATCTTGATGTAAGCCATAATATAAATTTAATCAGTCTTGGAGTTAGAAATAATATAAATTTAATTAGTCTTGATGTAAGTAACAATATAAAATTAATCAGTCTTTTTGTAGATAGAACAGGGATAACGAGCCTTGATGTAAGTAATAATACTAATTTAGAGATAATTGGGGTAACGGAGACGGGATTAACAGAGCAAAATATACTAGGTTTTAGGGATAATATACATTTGGATTTTAATGAACTCAGACATCAATAGTAGCCTGTACCTTAAAGGTACAGGCTATTACTTAAAATTTAACTTCTTCTTCTGCCACTAATTCTAATACCACGCCAGCTAATGGTATTAGCTAAAGGGTTGTTATTAGCATCTACCGGGTAAACCAACCTATCGCTGGAATTATATAAAAACTGCCCCCTGCCATCGGCTAAAATAAAGTGCCTTATATTTCCCACTATACCTTCAATTATAGTATAGTGATAACGGCCATCAAAATGCTCATTAGCAAGGCTAGTATTATCTCTAAGCCTATGTCCGCTCTCTGTTGCCGTTAAAAAATTTCTTCTAAAGTAACTAAATACGGCATTAAGTAAAAGCGGGGTGTTCTCTACAAGGGTGTTTCCTCTCATAAGCGGCACATCTTGCCCATCACGGCGAAAAGTTAATGTGGTAACTAACCGGTACATTTCTACTACTTCAGCGGGAGTAAAGGGATTACAGCGTATAC
>WRBN01000065.1 GCA_009784515.1 Spirochaetaceae bacterium
GAAACTTACATTAAAACCGGTATTAGTTTTGATAAAGTTTATTATGAGAGTGAAACTTATAAATTAGGTAAAGATGTTGTGGAAGCTGGTTTAGCTCGGGGTGTTTTTTTTAAAGCCGATGATGGTTCGGCCCGCCTCGATTTAACGGAGCTGGATAAAAAAAGTGATGATGGCGAAGAAGCCCCCAGTAAAGTCTTTTTGCGTGGTGATGGCACCAGCGTGTACATCACGCAAGATTTAGGCACGGCCATTCGCCGCCACGAGGATTATCCTTTCGACCGTCTCATCTATGTGGTGGCCCACGAGCAACAGCGCCACTTTCAAATCCTCTTTTTTGCCCTTAAAAAGATGGGTTACAGCTGGGCCGATATGCTTTATCATCTTAGTTACGGTATGGTTAATTTGGCCGATGGCAGCAAAATGAAAAGCCGCGAAGGCACCGTTGTTGATGCCGATGATTTAATTGAAAGTTTAAGGCTGATGGCGCAAGCCGAAATTGACAGTAAAGGCCGTGCTAACGAGGTTGAGGCCGATACCGCTTTTAAAGTGGGCCTTGCCGCTTTGCATTATTACCTTTTGCAAGTTAGTCCCGTTAAAGATATGGTTTTTAGTAAGGAAGATTCTTTAAGCTTTAACGGCAATACCGGCCCTTATTTGCAATACACGGCGGCGCGTATTGCCAGTATGCTGCGCAAAGAGAAAGCTGCTCAGCTGGCTAAAGCGGAGATAGATAGCACCAAACTTACTTTAGATGACGAATGGCAGCTATTGCGTATGGTAGAGGATTTCCCGGAGCAAGTAGGTAAAGCGGCTGTAGATTACAGCCCAAATATTTTAGCCAACTTTATTTACGATGTAGCTAAGCTTTTTAATAAATATTACCACGATACCCAAATCCTGAACGAAACCGATAAGAGCGTGGCCGCCAACCGTTTATATTTAGCGCAGGCGGTGCATAGTGTGCTTAAAAATGGGCTAGAGCTACTAAATATACCTTATTTAGATAAAATGTAAAGGCAAAGAGATTGGTAACAACTAAAAAGGGCTGTAAATCATATGGCTAATGGCTAGCGCCAGCTGGTGCCGATTAACCGGCCTGCTAAAGCTTTCGTTGATGAGTAGTTCGTCGTTAAAATAAAGTACGGTATAAAGTTGCCCTTGCTGTTCGCTTATAATTAAGCGGTAAGGGCTGTTTTCGTTTAAAGTAAAGGCTTGCCTTAAATAACTACGTAGCCGGCGGTTAAAACGGTTACTTTCGCCGCTTATATGAAGCTGGATAGGTAATTTATACAGCTGAGTGATGGAGCCGTTTAATTGGTAAAGTTCTATAATATAACTTTGTTTAAGCTGCCGGTTGCGCTCCAACCTAATCAGGTTTTGTAAGGCTTGTGCCTTTTGGCGGCGCTCAAAGAGTGGGTCAAAAAGGGTAAGAGCATGCCGGATTAGTTCTTTATCACGCCTTAAATGGCCAAGCTGTGCATAATAAGAGGGCAGCGGCCGGTTAATAAAACTGGTCTCCAGCTGCTGGGCGGCGCGGATAAAAAGGTTAGTCTGCCATAACTCATCGCCGGCATTAATAAAATCGCGCAGGGCCGGTAAGAGGTTACCGCTGGCTAATCTTTGGCGGCCATTTTCTAGGGCATAAGAACGCGCTTTGCTGTTGTAATAAAAATGCAAAAGATTGGCCCGTAACTTTCTAAAAGGATATAATAAATAATCTACCGGCGTTTTAATGCTGGCGGTTAATTGCCGGCTGCGCAGTTGCCATAAGCCGGCCGAAAAGCTATAAAGCTCTTCAAAATAGATAGAGCTATTAATCCCATAATTACGCATCCAGCTGATGGCCCGGTTTTGTTTAAGAGGGGTAAGTAACCGTTCGGCTTCGGCCGTTTGGCCGAAAGCTAAATGCAGCTCGATTAAATTAAGAGTCGTAAGCGGGGTGAGCTCGCGCCCAAATTGCTGGCGCTCATGTTCTTCCAGCTGTGTACTTAGGAGCAGATAGTCATAAGCCATAAAAAAATTAAGCTGGTTAGTATAAAGACTACCAAAACTGCGGTAGATAGACGGGCTATCGGCAATAACTAAGGCACGCCTTAAGGCTTGTTCGGCCCTTGTATAGTTATAAAAACGCATTTCGAGTAAAAATTGGTTGTAAAGAGCGGTAACTAAAAAATTTTGATTGGTAAAAGATTGGTTTAAAGCCATATTAATGGCGCTTTCCGAAAAATAAATAGCCCGGTCATAATTAAAGACGGCCGTATAAAGCAACGAAAGTAAAGCCTTAATAATATAAGAATCTGGAAAACTATTTAACATTTGAGCAGCGGCAGTAATACCTTCTTCAAAGTTAAAAGCCTTTTGATAGGCCCATAGTAAGTTACTGGCGGCTAATTCTTCGTCCGGAAAGGCCGCATAAAACCTTTGGGCATAAAGAAGAGCCTCTGTAGCCATATCTAGGCGGTTATATAGCTCGTAAATGCTGTGGTATAAAGTAAATTGTTCGTAAAGGCCAAATAAACCATAACCTAAGGCCTCGAGGGTTAAGTAATCGTTTAAAGCTAACTGGTATAAAGATTCGTTATAAAAAAATTGGGCCCGCCGTAAAAGTAAATCGAGGTCGGCGGGCTGGGCCGCGATAGCTTCGTTTAAGAGCCGCAAAGCCTGCTCTTTGTTACCTAAAAAAAGAGCTTCATCAATGGCCTCGCTTGGCGCGGCGCTTAAAAAATAACTAAAAAATAGTAAAAATAATAATTTAACAATCATTCTTTTTATACCAAAACCATTGCGGCGTTAGCCATAACCATAATCGCCAAAGTCCTTTTACAGCCCGTGCTTGCCGCCATAACTCTTTAAAGGCTAAATAATCTTGCCGATTAAAGCTGGGGCTAAATAATACTTTACGGTAACTATCGGCTAACGGTTTATTATTATTTAAAATATCATAAATATTATTTTGCCGCTGCAAAATCATTTTCTCTAGCGCTAGCAACTGCATAAGTTGCCGGCCAGCAACTTTAAAGTTCTGGTTACGAGGTAAAAAACTTAAACGCTTTAAAGTAATAATTAAGATATAACCAGCTAAAATTATAATGATTATGCTGGCGGGACTAGCTCTTGCCAACTGCGGTAAATAGCTATCGGCACTATTAATGGTAATTACTTGCTCATTAAGGGGAGTAAGTTGCAGGCGGTTACCGATAATCTCGTTTAACAGCGGAAAAAGCTCGGTTATATCGTAGCTATCGCCAAAGGTAGCTACCTCATCGGGGGCCAGCTGGTCACTGGTAGGGTCAAAACTTATCCAGCCGTAACCCTCAAAATAAATTTCTACCCAAGCGTGAGCAACAGCACTGCTTATAGGGTAAAAACCCAATATGTCGCCGCCTTCTTCGGCAAAAAAGCCGCTGGCCACCCGTGCCGGTAAGCCGATGCTGCGAGCCATTAAAGCCATCGCAAAGGCAAAATAAGTACAATATCCCTTAAAACCCTCAAACAAAAAATAATTTAACTGGTTGCCATCGGGGCTTTGGCCGGGGTTAAGGCTATAGTAATAATTATACTTTAAATAATCGTGTAAAGCTACGGCTCGTTGGTAATCGTTGGTCAATCCGGCAGTAATTGCGAGGGCTAAATTTAAAATATCTTCATCATCGCCCCAGTTGGCATAGATGTCGCGGTGATTGGGGTAATAGGCCCGGCTGGCCCCCAGTTGGCCGGCGGTGGCAGTACTGATAAGTGAATTTACCGCGTAAATACGCCTGAAATTAGAACCGGCCCAATTTTGAAACGGAGTAATTTGCTGCGGCATGTTGGCTGCCAGTAAAGCGGTATCACTAAGGTTAATGACATAAAATTCTTGTTCAAAAGGTATACGACTGTTATAATTGGGCACATCAATGATAATTTGGTAAGGTAAAAGCTCTTCAAGTTCGCCGATAGCTGCCCGGTAAAAACCTCTTTCGGGATTGTACCCAGCCAAAGTAAAACGTTTAAAAAGCATACGGCCGCTAATCGGCGGCTGCGTGCGTAAAAAAAGTAATAACTCGCTGCCTAAATTGACGCTGGTTTCGAGGCTTAATTCATCGGTAAAATCGAAGCGGCCATCAAGGGTAGGCTGCAATAATCCGCCAAAGTTTTGGCTCATCTGCCGGCTGGTAAGGGTAAAGAGATAAGGTAAAAGAGCAAGTAAAGGAATTAAAATAATTAAAGATAGTAATGATTTTTTAATATTTTTGCTATAATCTTTATTAAGCCAAATAAAATAGACGGCCTCTGCTAAAAGATAAATAGCCGTAGTAATTAAGATAGTAAGCGGATTGAAAAAAGTTAAATTGTAATTAGCCATAGGCCAAAAATTAGCTAAGATAATGGCAAAACGTAAGATAAACTCATATTTGAGAACAGCTTTAAAGCGGCGGCTTAAATAGGTGAGTAATGTTATACTTAAAATGATGGGGAGCAAAGGGGCAAAATTTAAGTTAAAGCCAATAAAAAGTAGAGGCAGCTCAAAAAAGAGGCCGTCTATCGCTAAAACAATCAGGTTGCTGGCCAAAATCAACAAGCCAAAACCGGCTAAATAAAGCAACGAACGCAGAAGGCTAACTTTGGTAGGCGCTAAAAAAGCTATGAAAAAACTTAAACTAAAAGCGGTAATAAAAAAAGGGTAAGTTACTACCCCTTGCCACCATAAATAAACGGCAGACAAAATATAAAGCCATAAGAAATAGCGCATAACTTGCACTTTAAACATAGTAACCCTCTAGCCCAAGTGTGCGGGCTACAAAGAGTAAGTTTTGGCAGCTTTGGGTAAAACCGGCTTCGTGGCTGGTAATAATTAAAGGTTTTTTGGTGTTTTGTTTATTAATAGCCTCTATAAAAAACCTATCACCGGCTAAGCCTACAAAAATTAAAGTTTTATCTTTATTATAGTCGCTTAAATTAATTGAGTAAGGCTCGCCGGGCCGGCAAAAAGAAAGCTTGGCCCGCTCGGTTTGGTTATCGGCCTCAAAATTGGTCAAATAATTATTGCCAAGATATAAATTAACCGGGCGGTGGGTTTGTTTAAAGTGCCGGCTAAGCAGTAAGCAGGTTTTTAACAGATGGTCTAACTCATCGTTGGCTTGTTCGTTATGGGTAGCCGGCGGGATAAAAAGGCAAATGATAACTTCACTGTTAATAGGCGAGGTGTTTTCGTTGTGGCGGATAAAGAGTTGATTAAAGCGGCCAAATAACTTCCAGTTAATAAGCCTTGTGTCATCACCGGGATAATAGTTACGGCTTTCTAATCTTTCATCGGCCGCTTTAAAAGCTTTTTTAAGGCCAATGTCGTTATGCTCACTGCTTTTAAGGCTAAAATCATTAAAGCTAACCGGCGGTATCACCAAATTTAAATATAAATAATTAAGTTTATTTTTAGTGGTAAAAAAACCGAAATAATCGCTGCTACCTAAGCTAATCGTTACTTTGTAATAACCGCGTTTGCTTAAAGTAAAGCCGGTTTGGTTATCTTTAGTAGTTAAGTTGTGTTTAAAATGATAAAAACGTTTATCAAACGTAAAAGTAAAGTTAAGACTGTAATTTATAAAAGGCAGTAAGGTTTTTAATTTACTAAAGGAAATGCTAAAGGGACTATCAACGGTAGCTAAGGCAGGGGCTAAAAAAAATATTTTTGAGCGTGTAGAAATTATTAGCAACCAATTAATGAGCTGTAAGATAACCATAAGCAAACTTAAAGCTAAAAAAAAGCTGCTAATTAACAATAAAGCCAGTAAACCGCGATTAATAGCTACGATAAAAAGGGTTAGGCAGCTAACAACTAAAGTAATACCTAATAAAGATTGTTTTATTTGCATAGTTGGTTTTACCTGCCGGCCAGTAATTTGCCGGCTAATTGTTCGGCCAGTCGGTTAATTAACTGCTTAGGGTTATCGCCGCCGGCTAAGATAAGCCGATGGCCATAAACGGCGGCAACCAATTTTAAAATATCGGCATCGGTTACATAAGAGCGGTTATTAAAAAGCGCTTCCACCCGTGCCGCTTTAATCAGCTGAATAACCCCGCGCGGCGAAACGCCTAAGGCAATATCGGGGTGGTTACGGGTGGCTACGGCTATTTCTATGGCTAAGGTAATAAGTTCATCGGCGCAAAAAACTTCTTGGGCTAAACCGGCCACTTCACTTAATTTTTCTTTATTAATTAATGGCTTTAAGTTTGGTAAAGCTTTCTCGGAGGGGCTTTCTTTAACGATTAAAAATTCGTCTTGTAAAGCGGGGTAACCTACCTCCAGCTTAAACATAAAGCGGTCCAGCTCGGCGGCCGGCAGCGGGTAAGCTCCATCACTATCCAAAGGGTTTTGGGTGGCTACAACAAAAAAAAGCGGCGAAAGCCGATAGGTGCGGCCGCCTACCGTTACTTGCCCTTCGGCCATCGCCTCTAACAAGGCGCTTTGCGTTTTGGGAGTGGCACGGTTAATTTCATCGGCTAATAAAATATCACAAAAGATAGGACCGGCTTCAAAGTGAAAGTTACCGCTGGCGCCTTCGTAAACATCAACCCCTGTAATATCGTAAGGCAGTAAATCGGGTGTGCATTGAATGCGGCCGTCTTGCATACCGTCTATCAGCTTAGCTAAAGTTTTGGCGGCGGTAGTTTTGCCTAAGCCGGGCACATCTTCAATAAGTACATGGCCGCCGGTAAGCATAGCAATAATGAGTTTTTGAATAAAGCTTTCTTTGCCCTTAATAACTTGCGAAGCTGCGGCTACTAAGCTATTAATTAACTGACTGGCCTCTTGGTATTTATCGTTCATTATTAATTATAGCCTATAGTTTAGCCTTAATGCAAGGGCTGCCGGCAGCCCTTATTAAATTATGGTTAAAAAGAATTTTTTTAGGGAAAGGCGCGTATGCGCATAACGCCGTCAATCTCTTCGATGATAAACACTAAGCTTTGGCCGGCAAAGACATCGCTGCCTGTAGTTCTAAGTTGGTTGCCCATAAAGAGATAACTATTAGCAGATACCTGCCAGCCGTTTATATCGTAACGTTCCCAAGCATCAAATAAGCCGGCAAAGTCGGCAAAAGCAAAGATGTGCTGCTCGTAGTTACTCAGGTAGGTAGCAAAATTTTGATTAGCTGCCAACCTAAAAAAAGGTATTTCGCTGCGGTTAATCACCGAAAAATCGCTTAACGATACCACTTCGTTGGCCAGCATAGCCTCTGCCGTACGAAAATCGCCGATGGCAGCGGCCCTTAAAAAGGTAAGGCCGGCTTGCAGAGCGCGTTCGGTGTTATCTTGCTCGCGCTGTTGGTTAGGCGCAGTTAAGCTGCTTAACGGGTTTAACGAAGGAGCGGAAGCAATTTGCACCGGCTGGCTTTGTACCGTATTGGGCGCTACCGAACTTTGAGGAGTAGGTTGCTGTTGTATATGAGGGATAGTCCCGGCGGGTTGTAACCTATTATCGTTATCGCTGTAGCTAAAGTTGGCTCCCAGCAAAGTAACCACCGGTTGCAGAATAGCCTCGTCCTCTATTAAAAATAAATTAGATGGTTGAATGCCTATCGGCAGTTCTTCCCATATCTCTACCTCCACCAGTTGCAAGGTAATACGCGGTGGGTCGCCGCCATCTTGCCCGCGTAAATTTAACGCTAAAGGAATGATACCGTTAGGGGGAAGATTAAAATTTTCGAGCATTACCCAGTTGCTAAAGACACTGCGGCCGCCGCGCCGGCCATCATCTTGCCCTAAAAGAAAACTTGGCTGCTCGCCGGCAAAACCAAGCCTAGTTTGCACAAAAAAGACGGTGCTATTTTCGGTTATGGTGTAAACAAAACGCATTCTAAGTTTAAAATTGCTCTGGTTATGATTTGCCAATACCTGTGGCGGCAAAGTAAAGCTGCCAATGGTATGCCAAGCGGTAGAAGTAGTATCGATAACAGCTTCGCCCCGGAAGATGGATTCGCGCTCAATCAAACGATCGCGCGTTTGGCCATAAGCTAGCGAGCAAATTAAAAATAAAGTTAAAAATAGGTAGTGCTTCTTCATAGTTTACTTATCGGGATTAATAGCGGTTAAAATTTAGCCTTTAAAACAACCTTTAGCTGAAAACTGATAACTGAAAGTTGAAAGCTTTTTTAATTCTCAACTTTCAACTATTATCTAGGCCTTAAACCCGGTGCGGCCCAATAGGGAGATATTATATTTAAAATACATTATTAACTATTGTAATAAATATTACATGTTGTGTTATAATAAAATTTTCTATTTGACAAACTTAAGCTTTAATTATATAATACTCTTTAATTTACAGTAAATACAAATATAGTTATCTTATAAATACGGAGAATTTTTTAAAATGAAATTAAATTTACGTGCTAAAAATGTACTGCTTATTTGCGGCAGCATAGTTATTGTTTTTGCCATAGGTTTTTCTATTTTAAGCTCTTATGTTTACCGGCAGGCTTATGCCGAAAGCTTACGGCTGGTTAATAGTAGTGCCGAAAGAGTATCCAGCTTTATAAATGTGGCGGCCACGCTTAATATAATGGCGGCTTTGAGTTTAGCTAATGGGATTGAAACGGTAAGAGAAATTACCGCTACCGATGTTCTTTACGATTTTATCGAAGAGGAGATAAGCGGGTTAGTAGCCTATATGGACGGGACATTTGATAACTTATTTTTAATGTTAGATGCCGCTATTTTGGGCAGCGAAAGCCCCGAGCCGTTGGCTTGGCTAGCCGGCGGTGATGGTGAGTTTAATCGTATCAATCTTGACAGCCGCTTTGTTCCTTATCAAATTACTAAACAAAGCAACGAGATGGAGCTGCTTAACCCGTTTGTCTTTAATAACGAGTTATATATAGGTATCTCTATACCTATTCACGAGCATACTAATGGTTACGACCATTTTATTGGTATAGCGATAGCCGCCATTAAAGTAAGCACTTTACAAGAGGCGCTGATAGAGGTGCAAAACTCTTTACATATTGAAGGAGCTTATAGCATTATTGTAACCTCTAACTTAACAAGTATACCCGGTTTACGCGGCGAAGCTCCGGCGGCCATTAGCAGTTTATTTGACGCGGCTACTACCGGACGCATAGAGCAAAGCCTTACCGGTGGGGAAGTTACCTCCATCGAGTTTGATAACCGCCGTACAAACGAAAGAAGCTTATTGGTGCTGGTACCATTTACTCCTTTTGGTATCGAGGATAATTGGCTGGCAGGTTATGTTCTACCTATGCAAGTAGTTACGGCTTCGGCTTATAGTATTATTTGGGCGCTTATTATGATGGGGGCGGCTGTCGTTATTGTTAGCAGTCTTGTCGTTTTATATGCCATCAGCCGTATGGTAAAAGTTATAATAATTAATAAAGAATATTTAAATAAATTAGCTATGGGTGATATGACTTTTAAGATAAGCGAAAGCTTTTTAAAGCGCAGCGACGAATTTGGTGAAATGACGCACTCGGTAGCGGCGGTAGAGAGCCGTTTAATAGAGGTAGTTAGCGGTACCAAAAAGATGGTGGAGGTAATGGAGCAAACTGCCGGTGAAATTTATAACGCCAGTCAGGCGGTGTCTGCCGGCAGCAGTCAACAGGCTGCTAGTACCGAAGAGGCCAGCGCCGGGGTAGAAGAGATGAGCAGCTCTATCTCTAAAACGGTAGCCAATGTAACCCATACCGAACAGATTGCCGGCGAGGCGGCGGATAAAGCCATGCAAGGTGGTACGGCCGTTAGTCAAACGGTAGAGGCGATGAAAAGTATTGCCGAAAAAATTGGTATTATCGAAGAAATTGCCAATCAAACCAATTTGTTAGCCTTAAATGCCGCGATTGAGGCGGCACGAGCCGGTGATGCCGGGCGCGGCTTTGCCGTTGTGGCCGGTGAGGTGCGCAAACTGGCCGAACGCAGCGCCGTTAATGCTACCGAGATAGGCCAACTATCTAAAGATAGTTTAGCTGTGGCCGAAGGCGCCGGCCGGCTTATTGATGATATTGTACCGCAAATACAAAAAACAGCCGAACTTGTTAAAGAGATAGCTGTTGCCAGTAAAGAACAGCAAGATGTTACCGGCCAATTTGAAAAAGCTATCTTGGTTGATACCGAAATAACCCAAAATAATGCCGCCGCCAGCGAAGAGCTCGCGGCTAGCTCCGGCGAACTTAAAGAGCAGGTGCAAAAGCTAAAAGAACTCATGTCGTTTTTTAAAACAACCGAGTATAAACAGTTAAGATAATTTTTAGGTAAACTGCTCGATAGAATAAAGGGGCAACGGCTATAAGGTACTATCCCTTTATAGGCGCCAAATGTTTGTACAAAGTTACACCCACAGGCCAAACTTTTAAATTTTAGCTTTACTTTAACCGCAAGCTATGCTAAACTAAAACTATGCAAAAAATATTAATTATAGCTTTATTACTAATAGCCATAAATGCGCAAGGGCAAGGGTTGCCGGTGCCGGCAAATGCTACACTAGCCAGTTTGTTCCCTGATGAGAATTTGAGGGTATCAGTAGCAGGACTATTGGAAGCCGATGCTAATTTAATAGGGCAAGCGTTAAGTGATGCTCTGGCAGGAATTGAGGTGCTTAGAGCTCGATATAGAGGGATTAAAGATAGCACAGGTATTGAATATTTAATTGGATTAATTAACCTTGATTTATGGGGTAACCAATTAATTAACTTTAGTGGAAATAGTCTTATTAATTTACAAGAGCTTTGGTTACATGGTAATCCACTAACCAAGATAGATGTAAGCAATAATATTAATTTAATTGAACTTGGTATATCAGGTACAGAATTAGTTGCTATTGACTTAAATAATCTTATTAACTTACAAAGATTAGTTGCAGCCTCCAATCGTCAGCTAACTAGCCTAGATGTAAGTAACCTTATCAATTTAATTTCTCTTGATTTAAGGTATACAGGAATACCCGTCATTAATATAAGTAATCTTACTAAATTGACTTATTATTTTGTTGAAGTTAGCCCAGTACTACTAGGGGCTGATAATGCCCCTAACCTTACAGTAATAATTACTCAATAATTAAAGATAAGCTAATTACGGTTTGTATTAAAACGCCTAAACTTAACATCAATAGTTTCTGGATTAACAGCAGGGTCTGGGTCCCAATAAATACCTCTGGTTCTATCTCTTAAAGTAAAGTGGGTACCTTCGTTACCGTTTAAAAGCCTAGTTGTATGCTCGTGTCTTATAAAACGGCTATTCATATTATCATCTCTTACTCTAGGCCTAGTTATAGAAGTAGGCACATTTAATACTCTCATAGTTTCTGCTATGACCCAATCATTATCTCTAATAAAGCAGTCATTAGCTCTAATCGCAGGGAGCCACTCAAATGCTGTGGGTGATGTCCATACTTGTACATTTGCTGTTGTTCCCTTAGTAAACATATCTTTAATCTGCTGTGGTTTTAAAATTCTATCTTCCACAGGGACTATTTCCCCATCATTTTCTGCATTTGCAGCTTGTTGGGTAAAATATTCATGAGCAAGCATTTCGCCGATAGCCTGTAATATACGCAAATTACAGCCAAATCTGGGAATAACATCATCACGGGTTACCCCTGTAGGCCTTTCATTCGCCTGAAATACTAATCTTTCATCGGTTTGTAAAATTAACCTATCTTGTACACGTCTGTTCATCTCTTCGTCTTCCTCCTCAATTTCGTCTTCGTCTGCAATTTCATCATCAATTTTATCATCTTCATCTTTAGGATTATCAGTGTTATCCTCTTCACTTCCATTTAATAAAAACCCCTGCAATTTAGTTTTAATAGCGTCAATCTCTGTCAGTTGTGTTGGGTTTATCCTATCGTTATGCGGGCTTATTATCGTTAACCCTTTTAACA
>WRBN01000066.1 GCA_009784515.1 Spirochaetaceae bacterium
AAATTACAAACAACGGGTAGCTCGACAAACCAGCGGATATTACCGGACCAAGCGAATGAGGTTAAGTTAATAAAGGATAAACTTAACGGCTTTTTAATGAGCGGTAACGAAACTTTTCCTGAAGGTAATCCTCCCGGTGGTGATAGGCCTGCAACAGGTAATGAAATTTCCGAGCAACCTAATCCGCCGCAGCCGCCCATACGTATAGCTATTTCCAGCGGGCATAGTGATAGGGTTTGGGGGGCTGAACGCCCAAATTTGAGCATGTATGAACGCCTAGAGGCAGTAACTGTGGTGGATAGAGTAGAAGAGATATTAATAGAGAGAGGAGTAGAAGTTTTTAAATTTCACGATAGAATTAGTGCTACGGAAGAGGCTAGTCGTGCTGCTATTGTAAGATTTCATAATACACAAAACAGATTACTGGATGTGAATATACATTTTAATGCTACTGAGGATATCATTATATCAAGAGCTGTGGGGCCAGAAGTACTTTACAGAACTGGAAATACTACAGCTGCTGCAGTTGCTCAAACCGTTACCGATGCACTTTATGATGTTATGTACGATGCTAGTATAATACCAAAACGTGTGATATTCCCTCGAAATGATTTACCATTTTTAAATGACTGTAATGAAAACCCTATTATTATAGAAGTTTGCTTCGTAAATAGCAGAGCTGATATCGCTACTTACAGAAGGAAATTTGAAGAAATTTGTCAGGCCATTGCCGATAGTTTAGTAGAAGCTGCTCAAAGCCTGCGTGCAAGCTAAGGGAAAATAGTTTAGTAATAATCTTTATTGCTAAGATAGAGGTTATTACTAACGATAACTTACCAGTATACGCGGGTGAAAACCTGTAATATGATGGACAGTTAAACTTCCCCCTAAAACAATCTCTACTAAATTGGGATTATTGCATATATCAAGGCTAGTAATGCCAGTATCACCTACACTAAGAATACGTAAATTAGCAAGCTTGCTTATATCTAAAATTGTTATAGAAGTTCTATTTATACTAAGAAAAACCAAATTAATAAGATTATTAACATCCAAGCTGGTTAAGCCATTACGTTCTACACTTAGCCATTCTAAATTAGTGAGATTGCATACATTTAAACTAATTAGGGCATTAAGCCCTACATTAAGATAGGTTAAATTAATAAGATTACTTACATCTAAGCTAGTTAAATTATTAAAACTTACGTTGAGATGAGTTAAATTAGTAATACTATTTACATCTAAGCTAGTTAAATTATTAAAACTTACATCAAGCCAAGTTAAGCCAATTAAATATTCAATACCTTCTACATCGCTAATTCTTTCTCCGCTTGCATCAAGCCATTCAATCCTCGCCAAAACATCACTCAACCTTTGCCCCACTAAACCGGCATTAGGCCCTAAATGCTCCGCCACCACTCTTCTCAAATTCTCATCAGGGAACAAACTGGCTAAAGTAGCGTTAGCCGCTACCGGCAACCCCTGCCCTTGTGCATTTATGGCTATTAGTAATAAAAATAAAATTAATATTTTTTTCATAGTTTTAGTTTAACATAGCTTGGGCCTAAAGTAAAGCTAAAATTTAAAAGTTTGGCCTGTAAGCGTAATTTTGCGTTAAATATTTAGTACCTATAGATGGATAGTTACCTAACAATTCCTCATTTCTTAATTCTTAGTTTTTACTTCTTAATTTTTTAAGCAAGTTTTTAAAAATTTTATTTGCCAATTTTTAAAAACAATGCTAAAATATTATATTATTGTAAAGGAGATAAGTACATGACTTATAACAAAGAAGAAGGGGCTAAAATTATCGAGCTGCTGGGCGGTAAAGATAATATTAGCAGCTTAATGCACTGTGTAACCCGCCTGCGTTTTGTTTTAAAAGACGAAAGTAAGGTAGATGTTGCTGCGTTAGAAAAGCTGGCCCCTACCGTTAAAGGCGTCTTTAAAAATGCTGGCCAGTTGCACATCATTATTGGTAACGATGTGGATAAATACTACGTCCAGTTTGTTAAAGAAAACGGCCTAGAAGAGCTTACCAAAGCTAAAGAAACTCTTAAGCAAGAGGCTAAAAAGAACATGAACCCGCTGGAGCGCGGCGTAAGTTATTTAGCCGACATCTTTATTCCCTTATTGCCCGCCATTATTACGGGGGGGTTAATCTTAGGCGCCCGCAACGTGATGGAGCTGGAATTTGGCGGCAATAGCTTGCTGGATATTCAATTTTGGGCCGGTGTTCATCACTTTTTATGGCTGCTGGGCGAGGCCATCTTCCACTTTTTACCGGTAGGTATTGCGTGGAGCGTAGCCACCAAAATGGGCACCCCACCTATTTTGGGTATTGTTATGGGTATTACCTTAGTAAGCCCGCAACTCCTTAATGCATGGGCTTTAGGCGATGTCGCTTTGGGCCTTGCCGAACCGGGAGTATGGGACTTTGGCTTTTTTACCTTAGAGCGTGTAGGTTACCAAGCGCAGGTTATTCCGGCCATTTTAGCCGCCGTATTTATGTGTATTATTGAGCGCTGGCTGCGCAAAAAAGTGCCTAGCTTTTTGTACCTGCTGGTAGTGCCTTTTGTTGCTTTAGTTATCGGCGTGTTTATGGCCCACCTTATTATCGGCCCCTTTGGCCGTATGATTGGCAATGGCGTAGCCGCTGCCGTCAACTTTTTACTGGGTGGCGATATTGCCATCTTTAGGGCTATCGGCAGCGCCATTTTCGGCTTTTTTTATGGGCCGCTGGTTATCACCGGTGTTCATCAAACCACTATGGCCATAGAGATGCAAATGGTACAAGCCTTTGGCGGTACGCCTATCTTCCCGCTTTTGGCCTTAAGTAATATGGCGCAAGGCAGCGCCGTACTGGCTTTTGTAATTATGACCAAAAAACAACGCGACCTTACCGTCCCGGCTATGCTTAGCGCTTATTTAGGTGTTACCGAGCCGGCTCTCTTTGGCGTAAACCTGCGCTGGAAGTACCCTATGCTTTGCGCTATGATTGGCAGCGCCAGCGGTGCGGTAGTTTGCGGTTTAGGCGGCGTACTAGCCAACGGTATTGGCTTAGGCGGTATCCCAGCCTTTTTAACGGTGCAGCCGCGTTTTTGGCCGATTTATTTTGTAGCGATGGCCATTACCATTGGCGTATCGGTACTTTTAACGATGATGCTCTTTAAAAAGAATAAAACCGACGAGGCGATGAGTGCAGCTTAATAAACAATCTGTCTATCAAATTTACGTGCCCAGCTTTGCCGACAGCAATGGCGATGGGTTGGGCGACCTTGCCGGCATTACCGGCAAACTGGAGTACATTAAAAATTTAGGGGTAAGTTATATTTGGCTTACTCCTATCTATGTAAGCCCCATGAACGATAACGGCTACGATGTAGCCGCTTATTGCAGCATTAACCCGCGCTTTGGCACAATGACCGATTTTGATAAGTTAATTGAAACAGCTACTTCGTTAGGTCTTAAAGTTATGCTGGATATGGTATTAAACCATACCAGCACCCAGCACGAGTGGTTTCAAAAAGCTTTAGCCGGTGAGGAGCGTTACCAAAATTATTATATCTTTAAAGATGGTACCCCCGGGCAGCCGCCCACCAACTGGCAAAGCAAATTTGGCGGCCATGCGTGGCATTATGTAGACAAATTAGGTAAATGGTATTTACATTTGTTTGATGTAACGCAGGCCGATTTAAACTGGGATAACCCCGAAGTACGCGCCGAGCTGTACAAAGTAGTTAATTTTTGGTTAGATAAAGGTGTAAAAGGCTTACGTTTTGATGTAATTAACTTAATTAGTAAACCCAAAATTTTTGAAGATGATACGCAGGGTGATGGCCGCCGCTTTTACACCGATGGGCCTAATATCCACAGTTATCTTAAAGAACTTAATCAAAACACCTTTGGTAAATACGCTGATGTTATGACGGTGGGCGAAATGAGCAGCACCAGCATAGAAAATTGCCTAAAATATGCCGGTCCTAAACAAGACGAGCTGCATACCGTCTTTAACTTTCATCACTTAAAGCTAGATTATGCCGGCGGCGATAAATGGAGCCTTGCTCCCTTTAACTTTATGGCCATGAAACAGTTATTTAACCAATGGCAAACCCAAATGCAGGCCGGCGGCGCCCTTACCGCCCTCTTTTGGAGTAACCACGACCAGCCGCGCGTAGTGAGCCGTCTTTTTAGCGAGGGCGGTAATAATAGCGCATACCGCCGGCAAAGCGCCGTTATGTTGGCCTGTGCTACTTTTTTGATGTACGGTGTGCCGTATATTTATCAGGGTGAAGAAATTGCGATGCCTAACGCCGGCTTTACCGGCATTGACGATTACCGCGATGTAGAAACCATCAACTACTATAAAATTTTAAGACAAAGTAAAAGTGAGGCCGAAGCCTTAGCCATAGTGGCCGCCAAAAGCCGCGACAATGCCCGCACTCCGATGGTATGGAATGGCGAAAAGCCCGGTTATGGCTACACCGGCGGTACGCCTTGGTTAGGTTTTATTAAAGAAGCCGCCACGATTAATGCCGAAAACGAACTTAACGCCAGCGGTTCGGTGTACCGTAACTTTGCTAAGTTGTTACAGTTAAGACAAGATTACCCTGCTTTACAGAGCGGTACCTATGAGCAGCTGGCCGCTAAACACGAGCATATTTATGCTTATAGCCGCACCTTAAAAGAAGAAACTGTTATCGTAGTATGCAATTTTTTTAACGTTAAAACCAGCTTTAATTTAGAGAATATCGGTATTTACAAATTAATTTTTAATAACTATAACGATGCGACAATTCATAACACAACGATGGAGTTAAAGCCCTACCAAGCGATAGTTTTTATTGGAGGAACCCTATAATGAATGCTTTACAAGGTAAAAAAGTATATTTACGCGCTTACAAAGAAGACGACCTGATAGAGTCCGTAAACAACGTCAACCACTACCCAAGCCGCGTACGCGGCGATAACGACCCGCCATTCCCTGTGAGTTTAGAGGAAGGCCGCAAATACATTGAAAAAGCCATAAAAGCCGAAGACAAACCCAACTTTACCTTTGCCATATGCCGTACCGGTGATGATAAACTTATCGGCGACTGTGGGTTATTCAATTTTAACGCTACCAACCGCAACTGCAAAATTGGTATCGGTTTAGGAGCGGATTATCAAGGACAAGGTTATGGCTACGAGGCCCTTAGCTTGCTTAATAATTTTATCTTTAACGAGCTAAATTTAAATAAAATTAAGTTAAATGTTTTTTCTTTTAATACGCCGGCCATTAAATGCTACCAAAAACTAGGTTTTGTGGAAGAAGGCCGTTTAAAGAACGAACTTTACCGCAGCGGCCAATGGCACGATGTCATTTTAATGGCTTTGTTTAGCAAGGGGTAACTATTCCCCCTACCCCACCCTTCGGGTGCCCGTTCTCCAAAGAAGGGGATTAATAAGTTATTTTACTATGGTAAAACTAATCCCTGCACCAAAATATTGGTGGCGCTAAAACCGGTTTCACCTTCGGTAAGGCCAGAGGTAAAAGTACCGTCCACTATGCTGTGCAAGGCATTATAAATATCTACATTACACAACTTTAAGGCACTGGTTAATACCACACTATGGCCATCACTTACTAAACCCATCGCATACATATCGGTATCTACCCCTACAATAAATAACCTTTCACCTTGCTGGTGCAGCTCACGGGCAAAACTGATGGCCCCGCCGTTGGCGCTGCCGGCCATCGTTTTAATGGCATACAAATTATCGCCGTGCCGCTGCCTTAACATTAGGGCAAAGCTGCGGGCGGTGGCGGCATCGGTCCAGTTATTAAGCGCCAGCCTTTCAAAGTTAGCGGCGGGGATTAGCTCGATTATCCCGGCCATAAAACCGTTACGATAAGCCACGACGGCCGGCACCTCCATACCCTCGATGGTGGCAAAGACGGGGCTTTCCAGCCCATCGCGTAAAGCCGCTAAAGCGGTGATTTGACCGGCCAAAAAGCCGGCGTTATATTCGTTGTATACAATACTTTTAACGTTGGGCAGGTCGACAAACCCATCAACCAAAATAAAATTAATAGCGGGGTACAGCGGGGCCACGCGGGCTATAATATCAATAAAATTAAAGCCGGCGGTAATTAACACCGTAGGGTTTTCATCGGCGGCGTTGCGCACCGTTTGCTCCAGCAGGTCGTGGCTAGGGCTGGCCACGTAACTGTAGCTGCCGGCCAAAGGATTAGCGGCAAAAAAGCGGCTTATGCCGTAAAAGACATCTTGGTTAAAGCTGCCATCGGTTACGCCGCCGGCCTCCGTTACTTGTATCACCTTTAGGCCAATGTTTTCTTGCTGATAATTGCCACAGGCCAATAAAGTTATAGTCAGCAATATTAATGTTGTTTTTTTCATGGCTTAACCTTTTAATTTTAGCTAAGTAATTTTTTTACTTTATTAACCACATTCTCGGCCGTAAACCCAAAGTGCTTTTGCACCTCTTTATATTTACCCGATAAGCCAAATCTATCCATCGTTAAGTAATCGCCGTCTAGGCCCACCAGCTTAGCCCAGCTTAAACTGCTGCCGGCCTCGATAGCCAACCGCTTGCGGCAGCTTTTGGGCAGCACTTCTTCTTGATAGGCGGCATCTTGCTCCAAAAATAACTCGCTGCTAGGCATACTTACTACACGTACAGGGATATGCTCGCTCTGTAACAACTTAGCGGCCTCGATGGCCAAATGCAGCTCGCTGCCAGAGGCCAGTAAAATGGCCTTAAAGCCCTCATTATCGACCGCTACATAGCCCCCCTTTAAAGCGTTAGGGCTTTGCAAAGCTAAGTAAGGCAGATTTTGCCGGCTTAAAATTAAAGCCGTTGGCCGCGTGCGGCTGCTAAGGGCCAAAGCATAACCGGCCATCACCTCGTAGCCATTAGCCGGGCGGTAAGTAAGCAAATTGGGGGTAGCCCGCAGCATAACCAGTTGCTCGATAGGCTGATGCGTCGGGCCGTCTTCCCCTACCGCAATAGTATCGTGAGTAAAAATATAAATCAACGGCAATTTCATTAAAGCGGTAAGACGCAAACTGGCCTTAAGATAATCGCTAAAAACAAAAAAGGTAGCCACATAACTTAAACTGCCGCCGTAAAGCATAATACCGTTGGCAATGGCCGCCATCGCTTGCTCGCGCACACCATAAGCAATATTGCGGCCGGCAGCATTTTCTTTAAAATTTGGGCTGCCTGCTAAAATTGTTTTGTTAGAAGGCCCCAAATCGGCGCTGCCGCCCCATAGCTGCGGGTATTTATTTTGTAACTTATTTAAAATTTGCCCCGATAGGGTACGCGTGGCTATTCGCTCTTCGGGAAAGTTCCATAAATCTTGATTGGTTAAAAGATTATCAAGACCGATAGGCTCTTCATCTTTTAAAAGACGGCTATATAACTCTGGGTATTTTTTTTGATAGTCTTCAAAATTTGCTTGCCATTTATTATAAGCCTCAGCCTTACCGGCCATAAGCTCTTTAAAGTGTTCTTTTACCTCAGAGGCGATAAAAAAATCGTCCGGCGGGCAGCCAAGTTTTTCTTTTAAAGCTTTAACACCTTCTTCGCCTAAAGGTTCACCGTGCGATTTTGCACTGCCCTCACGCGGGCTGCCGTAACCAATTTTGGTTTTTACCTCGATAAAACCGGGCTTGCCGCTGGCTTTAGCGGCCGTTATTGCCTTATCGATAGCCTCTGCATCGTTACCATCTTCTACCAAAAAAGCGGCAAAACCATAGGCCGCATAACGAGCCCGCACATCTTCGGTAAAGGTAAGGTTAGTGTCGCCTTCGATGGTGGTATCGTTACTATCATACAAAATGATAAGCTTGTTAAGACCAAATGTACCGGCCAGCGAAGAGGCTTCGGCGCTAATCCCCTCCATCAGGCAGCCATCACCCACCAGCACATACGTGTAATTATTAAAGATAGGATAATTATCTTGATTATAAAGAGCTGCTTTATGTTTTTCGGCCATTGCCATACCTACGGCATTAGCAAGGCCCTGCCCCAGCGGGCCGGTGGTGCATTCTATCCCCTCAATATAACCGTATTCGGGGTGGCCGGCGGTGATGGCGTTTAGCTGCCTAAAGTTTTTTATATCGTTTAAACTAACTTTAAAGCCAAATAAATGCATTAAGCCATAAAGTAAAGCCGAACCATGCCCGGCCGATAAAATAAACCTATCCCGTCCGCGCCAGTTAGGAGCAGCGGGATTAATATTTAAATGCTTTGCCCACAAGGTGTAAGCGGCAGGGGCAGCCCCCAGAGGCAAGCCCGGATGGCCGCTGCCGGCGGCCTGTATGCTATCGGCGGCCAAAGTGCGGAGTGTGTTAATGGCCTGCTGCTGAATATTTTGCATGAAAACCTTCTTTTATTAATTAAGAATTAGTAATTAAGAATTAAGAATGTGATTTCTTTATCCGTAACTTTTTTATAATGTAGCACGAAAACGGGAGGTTTTTCAAGCCCGTCCGGGGGGTGGGAGAGGTTAGCACGTTAATCTAATTTAGAGAACATCTAAAGAAGATTAACCGCCAAAAACGTGAATTACGCGAAAAAAAGATAAAACTTCGCATCTTTTGCGATTTTATTTACTCTTTTTTCTGTTATTATTTTATAGCCTTATTTATTTTTATAAAAGCCTACATTGTAAACATTTAACAAAAACCCTCCGTAAGGAGGGTTTTAAACTTACTTAATCGTCGTCATCTTCGTCATCGTCTTCTTCGTCATCAAGTTCTTTAAAGCCTTTAATTTTTAACTCCGGCACTTTGGCTTTAATGGCTGCTTTAAGCACATCAATATCGGTACCTTCTTTTACGGCAATAAACACCGTATCATCGCCGGCTATTACCCCAATGGTTTCGTTTAGGGCCAGCCGCTCAAAAGCCATCGCAAAAACGGCAGCAAAATTGGCCGGAGTACGCACCACCGCTAAGTTACCGGTAAGAGTTATCGATAACAACCCTCGGGCCACATCACTTTTAGATTCGGCATCAAGCGGTTTAACTACTTCCTGCGAAATAACATAGCGCAAGTTATTTCCTTCATCAACTACTCGGTAAGCCTTTAAACGGTGCAGGTCGCGGCTTAAAGTGGCTTGTGTAACCACAAAGCCTTCTATTCTAAGCATTTCTTGTAATTGGTCTTGGCTACCAACCTCTTTGTCTTCGATTAGCCGCTCAATCAGCTTTAACCTATGCGCTCTTGCTCTCATAAATATTTCCTCTCTTTTCAAATTAATACTCAAGCTGTTTTTTTAATAAATATTACTATTTATTTTAACATACTTTTAAAAAAAGTCTATACTTTTTGAAAAAAAATGTATATTTTTTTATACTTTTTTTCTAATTTATTATCCAATAACCTTTATTTAAGCTAAATAGCCAACATTTTACTTGCAAAAACTTTTTTAAAAAACACAAACAGCCTTGCAAGAGTCAGCAAAAATTATTAAACTGCTTTTATGGCTAACCCAACCATTTTATGGTACGACCTAGAAACTTACGGCTTAAATGCCCGGCTAGACCGCATAGCCAGCTTTGCCTGCCTGCGTACCAACCTTAATTTTGACGAGCTTGACGACGGCCACACCCTATACGCCCGCCTAAGCCCCGATTACCTGCCCAAGCCCGAAGCCGTGTTGGTTAATAAATTGCTGCCCAGCCACTACATTGATAGCGGCCTGCGAGAGCACGAGCTGGCTAAAGCTATCTTTAACGAATTTAGCCGGCCGGGTACGTGCGTCGCCGGTTTTAATAACATTAGGTTTGATGACGAGTTTATCCGCAATCTTTTTTACCGTAACTTTTACGATATTTATAACCACGCCGAAAGCCGCTACGATATTATCGATTTAGTGTTAGCTTGCCACGACCTGCGGCCCGAAGGGATAATTTGGCCCAGCGATGACGAAGGCCGTTTTACTTTTAGGCTAGAAAAATTGACACAGGCTAACAACTTACCCCATAGCTATGCCCACGATGCCCTCTCCGATGTAAAAGCCACCATCGCCGTTATCAAGCTGTTAAATAATAAACAGCCTAAATTGGTAAAATTTCACTTTGAACAGCGGCATGCGCGCAAACTTTGGCATTACATTAATTTACAAACTAACGAGCCTTTTGTACATACCAGCCGTATGCTTACTAACAGTAACGGCTTTGCCAGCTCTATTATGCTGCCGCTGATGGCCAATAGTTTAAACAGTAAAGAAATTTACTGCTACGATTTACGTTACGACCCCTCTTTGCTTATCAATCTGCCCGCTAAAGAGGTAGTAAGCCGCTATTTTACCTCGCGCAGTGTGCTAAGCGCCGATGCCGAACGCATTCATATTAAAGGTGTGCGCTTAAATAAATGCCCGGCCATCTTTCCCTTACAGGTGTGGGATAAAGGCTGCGAAGAACGTTCGGGCTTAACTAAAGAGTTAGCTTTAAGCCGTATGCAGCTCATAAAAGATAACTTTGAGCCGATTAGCGCCAATTTAAGGGCCATCGATGAAGCTTTAACCGGCGGGGCCGATAGCAAAGAACCTATAACCGAAGTAGATTTGCTTATTTACGGCGGCGGCTTTTTTAGCGACAGCGAAAAACGGCTTTTTGAAAGTATCCGCCAAGCTAAAGCCCTCGAGCTGCCTCATTTGATTTTACCTTTCAAAGATAATCGTTCGCCGGAACTTTTTAAAAGATATTTAGGCCGTAACTACCCCGAGCTCTTAGATGAAAAGAGTTATAACGAATGGCGCCGCTACTGTGCCAATCGGCTAACCTTTCCGCCGGCCAGCGAAGCTTTATCTTTTAGCGATTTTCGTGCCAAAATTGGCGAACTTAGCCAAAACGCCGGCGAAGCCGATTTAGAACTGCTTAAAGAGTTATGGCAATACGGCCGCCGTTTAGAAAAAACCCTTTTAAAAAGCGTTAAGCAAGCTACTAACCAGCAGTTAAAATTGCAATTAAATTAATAATTAATAATTGGGAAGGCAAAAATTTTTAATTCTTAATTATTACTTTTTAATTC
>WRBN01000067.1 GCA_009784515.1 Spirochaetaceae bacterium
ACCCGGTGTGGTACTGGTAATACTGCTGTTATACACTAAAATGCCGCGTCCGCCGGCCTGCTGGGCAGCAGTAATGTAGGCAAAATCGTTAGCGGCATCGCTGGTGTTAAGTTGCAGCTGGCTTTGATTAAAGACAGCTACCATAGGGCCAAAAATAAAATCGACGCTGCCCATAATAATACTGTTGGTTACCGCTATCCGTACGGCTCCGCCATAAAAGGTATCTTGGCGGCCTACAAAGCGGCAGTTGTTAAAGTAAGCACGGTCACCGATGACGGCGATGGCCGCTGCTCGTTCTAAAAAGTCGCGGTGTTGCACGGCGGTAGCCCCTAAGGTGGTTGGCCTTATGCCGCCTCTGTTCGTAGGGTCTAGCACTAAAATATCGCTAAGCTCATGGGCCGAGACATATTGATTAAACGAATTTTCAAAGATAATGCCAAAAGCCTCAAAGCCCGAGCCGCGCACAACTACAGTGGCGTTCCAAAAAGTTGTCGCTCCGGCACCGGGATTGGTAACGGTATGGTAGCCATTGGCCCGGTTTACAGCTAAAACTTCGGCATTAAAACGGCCGCTTTCGTCCATACTAAAGTAGCTAACGCCGTGTCCGTAGTAGCCGGTAATACGTACGGCATTGGGGGCAATATCTACCCCGCTGTTAAGCAAATCAATACTAGGATTGGCCGAGCTATTACGCAGGGTTATATTAGGGGCGGTTATATGAAGCATTTCTTCATAATTGCCCGGGTCAATCCAAATGGTAACACGCTCGTTATTAGGGCGGTGCATACGGTTGGCAACATCTAAAGCGGCATTAATGGTGGTGTAAGCTCTGTTAGGCCCTACATTTAAGCTAGCGCTAAAAGGAGCTTCCGGGTAAATTCTAATATTTTCGATATACGATTGGCCTATAGCTGTAAGGGTTACAAAGCCGGCTGTTGTACCTAAATATCTAAAGCTGGCACTTTCTATTTGGCTGGTAGAGCCGCTGCTCGTAATAATGGGCTGGCCAGTGATATTGCCTGCACCTAAAGTAAAGTTGGCGGCAAAACTGTAATTAACTACTACTACATCGCCGGCATTAACCGGTATTCTTAAGGCGCTGCCCGGCTGAGCCAGCAGCCTAAGATTATTATTAATAACCATATTGCCGTTAAGTTGCAGGCCGCTAAAGAGGCCATCGTTTAAATTGGCAATGGTAAGTTCCCTAAATAACCAATTTTGTTTGGGGCTAAAATTAAGAGTACGGCTAACCGGGCTGCCGGCTACCACTAAATTAGCGGTAAGCCTCTGCTGGATAGCAAAGTTATTTAACCCTTCGGCGGTAATGCGGTAAGTGCCGGCACGCAGCAAAATAGGCTGGCCTGCGCTAAAGCTATAGCTGTAACCTACTTCGTTTAAGTTGCTAAAAGTTAAAACAAGGCTGCTTTGTGCAGCCGCCGGCAAACCTTCGCTATGGATAGTTACCGGTTGTAACGGTTTAGCGGTAAAATTAATTTGGGTAGTGTTGATATTTAGCTGGGTAGTGGTAGTTTCAAAATCGTTTACACCTAAAGCTTCAAAGAGATAGCTAACACCTTCTTCTAACTGAATAATATAACGGCCGCTTATTCTATCTAAATTAATAATAGGCTCAAATATTCTATCGGCCGGTGCCGTTAGCAAAAGCTCGATATTAGCCAGCCATTCCGGCGGTAAACCGGTAATTTGCCCGCTTAATTCTATTAAAGAAACCCTAATAATATCAAGGTTAAAGCAGTGGTTTAACCGGCCTGCCGGCAGTTCAAATTCGCTGACGCCGGCAATAATAAAGCCGTCGGCTCCTTCCAGATGGACACTGTAAGTAAAACCGGTCGGGAGCTCTACATTATAACGGCGGTTAGTTAAATTGGCCGAGTATTCTTTGCCGGTAAAGAGGTTAGTAAAGATTAGGCTGTAGTCAGCCGGTAAACGTGTGCGGCTGTTAATATTGCCGCTAACTAGCGCTAAAGTTGGTGGCTGTCGTTGGACACGATGGTAACTAAGCCGCGATGCGGTACCATCGGCCAAAAGGCGATAGCTGCCGTCCTGCGGAACAACAAATTTAAGCTGGCTGTGGCCAACCGGTACTACCCTAATTTCACGGTAGGTAAAATTATCGTTATCGTTAGCCGGTACATATTCAAAGGTTATGGTGTTGGGGGCATTTTCTACCGCTACAAAAAAGGTAATTTCGTCATCGGCTAAATTATTGGCCAGTACCATCTGCCGGTTAGGCGCGGCATTGGTGGCTCCATTTAAAAAGAAGAGGCCGCGTAACTCGCCCTCTAAATACCACTCTTCCGGTGGGTTTTGCACCCGTTGGTCAAAACGGGTTAAAGCTTCGTTTTCGGTACGTAATCTATCGTTAGTGCCGCTAAAGCTTAAATCACCGGCTTCAAAACCGGCAAGAGGGTTGCCATTACTGCCTGCTGTTATGGTAGCGGCATACCAGCCGTTAATAACGGTAGGGGTAAGCCCATTAATATATAAACTTTCGTCGCGTTCATTGCCGCCAAAATCCCAAATTTCTATTTTATTTTGCTCCTTAGTGGCCGAGCCACAAGATATAATGATTAAAGTTATTAAAAATAATAAAAGTGATGGTTTCATTTTTAGTTAATCCTTGCAGTTGTCTTACTTACTATTGTAACATATATTTTTTAAAATGGATAATTAATTTTTAATTAAATAATTGATTTGCAGATTATGACGGATAGTCATTATTATTGCGTAGCAGCGGGTCTAATACCTTGACCTTCAGGGCGGGGATAGGCTGGCGATAGCAAAAATTTTATGGAAATACTCACTTGCTTTTACCTCACAAATGTGATAGAATACCGCTGTTATGCAAATAAGGGTTAGACGCTTCGGCGAAAGATTTAAATTAAACAGCTTTCAGGTATTATTTATTGTTATTAAAAATAGTATTGCCTCGCGTGAGCTTATTTGGCAGCTCTTTAAACGCGATTTATTAATGGCCAACAAACGCAGTTATTTGGGCATTATCTGGAGCTTTATTGCCCCTATTTTTGGTATTATTTCTTGGGTATTTATGAACATCGCCGGTGTTTTGCAGCCGGGCAATACGGGTGTGCCTTTCCCGGTATTTTTATTAGCCGGCAGTATGATTTACGGTTACTTTGGTGCTTTTATAGGTGTATCACGCGGCATACTCGGTGCCGGCGGCGGCTTTATTATGCAAGTGGAATATCATCACGAGTCGTTATTCTTCTATAATTTGCTTAACGTTATTTTTTGGTCAACTTTTACTTTTGTTCTTAATGTTTTGGTTTTTTTACTGTTTGGGCTCTATCCGCATATCACTTGGTTGCTCTTTCCTTTTTTACTCATTCCTTTGCTTTTATTTGGCAGTGCTATCGGTTTTGTTCTTTTGGTGCTTGATAAAGCCTTCCCTGACCTCGCCAAAGTCTTTAATATGGCTATAGGCTTAATTTACTGGATAACTCCCATCGTTTTTAGCGTAGATGCCATTACTAACCCTTACATTTTGGCCGCCATTAGGTTGAACCCGCTTTATTATTTGGTTATTTTGCCGCGTGATATGTTTTTGTTTGGTCACAGCACCCTGTGGCAGGGTTACTTTATTATGGCAGGTATTTCGGCGGTGTTGTTTATGCTTGGCCTGCGCTTTTATTACCTTACCGAAAACACCTTTATTGAAAGGATATAACTTATGGCGCAAAATGTGGATATAGATAAACTTGATGACGATGTAGTGATTGCGGTAAGGGGGGTAAGTAAAAAGTTTTGCCGCAGCATTAAGCGTA
This sequence comes from Spirochaetaceae bacterium, assembly GCA_009784515.1. NCBI lineage: Bacteria > Pseudomonadati > Spirochaetota > Spirochaetia > Spirochaetales > Spirochaetaceae > Spirochaetaceae bacterium. The sequence continues at coordinate 3,807 of WRBN01000067.1, forward strand.
GTATGCTGTACACCATGTACGATGTGCTTAAAATTTTATTTAGAAGGCCCATTGACCAAACAAAAATTCGTAAGTCGGAATTTTTAGCCCTTGATGATATTAACTTTACCTTAAAAAAGGGTGAAAGTTTGGGCTTAATTGGCCGTAACGGTTGCGGGAAAAGCACTTTACTGCGTATTATTGCAGGTATTTTCCCGCCCTCTACTGGTGAAATTGCCGTTAGGGGCCGCATTGGGGCTTTAATAGCTGTAGGTGCTGGCTTCCATGACCAAATGAGTGGTCGCGATAATATTTATTTAAATGGTACCATATTGGGTATGGGCAAAGAAGAAATTGATGCTAAATTTGAAGAAATTGTGGCCTTTGCCGAGTTAGGTGATTTTATGGAAGCACCGGTGCAAACCTATTCATCGGGTATGCGGGTGAGGTTAGGGTTTAGTATTGCCGTGCACGCCGATGTGGATATCTTAATTGCTGATGAGGTGCTGGCGGTAGGGGATACGGCGTTTAAATTAAAATGCTATAATAAAATGGCGGAAATGCGTAAAAAAGGGTGTTCTATTATTTTGGTATCGCATGAGCCAGCATATATTACCCTGAATTGTGATAGGATTATTTATTTAAAACAAGGCAAAATTGTTTTTGATGGCGATGTTGTTGAGGGAACAGCGCTTTATACACGAGACACGCATCTTTCGATTGAGGAAAAGGTTGATAAAGAGGTATCAGCTTCAGACTACTTTTTTTACAGCGACAATCCTGATGTAAAAGTAACTAAAATAGAGTTAAATACCGCTTTTGAAGATGGATATATGCAACTCGATACTCATGATGATATAACTGTTAAATTTTATTATGAAGCCTTTAAAGATGTTGGCAATTTATACGTTAACCATGCTTTTAGATTTAACAGTGTTGAACCTGTGCTTTTTTCTCAGGCCATTGATATGCTCGATAATCAGTTTATCTCTCTTAAAAAAGGACACGGCTGTGTTGAGGTAGTAATTAACAATGTTAATGCAGCAAACACTGTTGGTGTTTTTTATATAGCACTAAAAGATAAAACTAATGTGCATTTAGGGTATATTGAGAGAATTCCCGTAAAAATGAATAGTCCTGTGTATATGCAAACCAGAGATATGGCAGTAAATCTAATTCATAAAGTTAATGTTTACGGGTTTTAATTAAACTACATAAGGAGTGTTAAGTAATGAATGAAGCGGGTGATATAATTAAGGTTTCAATTATTATTCCTTTTTATAATGTAGAAAAGTATTTTGCTGAATGCCTTGATAGTTTAATAGCTCAAAATATGGTTGAAATGGAAATATTGTTAATAGATGACTGTAGCCCCGATGGTAGCCGTGCTATTGCCGAAGAATATGCCAAAAAAGATAGCCGTATACGCATAATAACGCATGCCGAAAGGAAGCGGCAAGGAGTAGCCAGACAAACCGGTTTATTAGAAGCAAGTGGTGAATATCTATGGTTTATCGATAGTGACGATGAAATAACGCTTAGTGCTGTTAATGCTCTTTATAAAACAGCAATCGGAAATAGTACCGATGCTATTGTGTTTGATTTTACCAATATTGTTGAGAATGATTTTAAAGGAGAAAATGCTCATTTAGTGGTGGCCGCTGATAAAGACGAACTTGTAAGAAGATACGGTGTAAAAGAATCTTATTTTTTTGATACTTCTTTAGCTATTAATGATTTTCTAGTATTAGCCAGTAAAAGACTTTGGGGTCCATGTCAAGTTTTTTGGAAACGTAGCTTGTTATTAAGGGCTTTGTCATATGCAAAAAATGAAGCAGGAGCATTTGAATCTCCCATCTTTTTTGCACTCTTTTTAGCCAAAAACATTCTTTATCTTCCTAATATTGTAGCTTACATTCGTCGAATGAACCGAGTAGATAGCTCTATGAATTTTAAAAGGACATTAAAAGAAAGGGGCTGGTTAAATTTCTATCTTGATGTAGCCTTAAGCAACGGGAAGCTAGCTGGGCTAGTGAGCAATAATCAAACATTAAATTATACCGTATTGTTGCGTAATTTTCAGCTTTTGCTTTGGTTGCATTATAGAGATATAAATAATAATTTTTATAACGAAGAAGATATACATATTGTAAAGATGCAAATAGCAAAAGAAGTAGCTGATTTTTTTATTAACGACCCTTATTTAGCTAATGCCACTCCCGAAATAGTTTCTGCTGTTTTACAATTTGGTAATGGCATTAATGAGCTACAAGCACGAAAATTTACAAACGTACTTTGCCAAAAACCTATAAATAGAGAGCAATTAGAAAAGGAGCTTTACAGTTTTTATTCGCCTGTATCCAATACGCCAGAATCTGCACCTGTAACTAAACTCCTACCATCTCCTCCACGTAAAAGCTTATTCAAAAAGATAATTAAAGCTTTTATGCCTTACGGATTGCTTTGGTTTTGGCATAAATTGAATATAGAAAAAAGAAGAAATGCTTCCAAGAAAGCTGAATCTTTAAATGAAATTCTATACAGAGACTTACGTAAAGAGCTTAAAGAAATTGGTGATAAAAAAAAATCTCGTAGAAGTTCTCTTAAAGTAGTAAAACACCGAACTTATGGAAAGGCGGTAAAAAAGACTTTCGATGACACAAATAATGACGCTATTATGGCTTTTAATAACGAAAAACTTGCTATAGAAAGACTAAAAAAATATACTTGGTTTCCTAAAGTATATAAGATTGGAAAAAACTTTATCGTTTATGAATTTATTGATAATCGCTTTCGCCTAGACCTAATTATTGATACTTACGGTTCTGCTAAAAAGAAAGCTATTTTATCTGATATTGTTAAAATTCTATTTGATTTATATACAGAAAATATTGTTCATCGCGATATACATTTAGCTAATATGTTTTATTCAGAAGAAAATGGTATTAAACTAATAGATTTTGAGAGTATGGCAGAGGCTTCGTTCAAAAATATTTCTTTTTTTGATGGTTATGATATTACCGGTAAAGGATTAGATTCTCCTTTCCTTACGGACAATATGTGTGTTTTCCATAATTTAGAAATTTCTATTAGTCAAAAGTTTGGTATAAAAGATATGCAAGATTTTAAAAATATTGTTGAAGAAGTCCTAAAAGAGATGCTTTATAATATTTCCTCTTCTTTTTTTACGCGACGTTATACAGATAAAGATAGACACACTTTAAGAAATCGCTATATTTATAATACATTTGATTTGCCTTATTTAACTGTCTCGCAAGAAATTGGACAGCGAGATATAAAAAAAAGACTTACTCGATTTGCTATTACTCAAAAGCAGATTAGTAATAAAAAAGTGTTGGATATTGGCAGTAATATTGGTGGACTCTTGCTTGAGCTTCAAAAAATGGGATATTCTAGTGCTTTGGGCTTAGAATATGATTTGGAAAAAGTTAAAATTGCTAATCTTATCGTCAAAATTCATGAGTTTAAAACGGTTAAATTTAGGCAAATTGATGTGGAAAGTGATGTTTTTACTACAAATATAGAGCAATCGTATGATGTAGTATTTTGTTTTGCCGTTATTGGGCATCTTAAAAATAAAAAGCTTTTCCTTCAAAAATTGAAAAAAATATGTACTGGAACACTATATTTTGAGGGGAACGATGGCTTAAGTACTGAGGAAACGCAAGAACTTTCAGAAGAGGCTGGTTTCATTAACATTAATTTTATCGGCCTATCTGATGACGAAAAAGATGATTATAACAATAATCGTCCATTGTTCATTTGTAATAATAATAAATGAGGTATTGTTAACTAGATTTCTTTATCTTGCGTATTATTTTCTTACCCACCAATTTTACTGTAAAAGTTAGCCCATACTTTTTAAGATTATGAATAAGCCAGCGTATTTTACGTGGGATGTAAGTAAACATACGCCCTACGCGATATGAACGTGAATTAACAAGTGCTCTCATTTTACCTAATAATTTTGTATATTTATTTTGCAAATTACTGTACTCATTTTGCAGATGATTAGACTCTGCAGATAAGTTGTTATACTCCATTTGCAAATTTCTATAGGTTACAGATAAGTTTATATGTTCCGCTTGTAAATTATTATGCTCTTCCTGAAGATTGGTATATTCTACTCTAAGAGATTTACGCCGAACAAATAGATATTCAGCAGCAGAAAGCTCATTAATTTCGCGCGCTTCATCATAAAGAAATTTTACATCAAACATATCAATAGGTACACTAATAGTTTTATTTTCAGGAATAAGCTTATTTTGTATTATGGAATAAACTTCTAAGAATGCCTGCCATGTTTTAATCTCATTCAAAACCCACCAACAATGCTTAAAGGACCAAACAGCAAAACGTTCTTTAATTACCTCTAACACACCTAGTTCCACTAAACTATATCTTACAGCTTTATGCATTTCATAAAATGAATGAGTATCTTGATGATGTGTCGACCCCAGATTACCCACCCTATTTATACGATACTTTATGAAAAATTCTTTAAGAATTGCTATACGTTCTGCTGCATACATTGTATAAAAAACGAAAAACCCATCATTTGAGTGAGAAATCTCTTGAAACCGCAATTTATGTTTATCTATAAATGATCTTTTGTATAGTTTATCATAACATGAGCCCGTAAAAAAATCAAAGTTTTGTGAAATATTTAAGGTGTCTTTAAAAGAAAATACTTTTTTCTCTATTGACATTCCTGACCATTCCCACGGCCATTCATTTTTGGTTGCGTTATCAAAAAATTTGCAAAAACATACCACAAAATCAACCTGCAGTTCCTCTGCCTTTGTATACATCTTCTCAAGCATAGTAACATCATATATATCATCACTATCTAGTATTGATAAATACTCTCCCTGTACTATGTCAAGCCCAGCATTTCGGGCAGCTCCAGCCCCTTTATTCTCTTGGTTTATAATGATAATACGACTATCATTTTGCTTATATTCTTCCAAAATAGCTAAGCTGCCATCTGTTGAGCCGTCATTTATAAGGATAATCTCTATATCTTGCAAAGTCTGGTTCACTATGCCATCCATGCATTCTCTCAAAAAAGGAAATGTATTATAAACAGGAATTATTACAGAAACTTTGGGTGGCATATTATTTTCTCCTAAATGTTGCGTCATTTTCACGTTTATCGTACATCGCTCCGCAACGTACCGGTACAAAAAGAGGGTTATCTATTACTTCACTATCTAAATCGATACGATGAGACACAAATATTTTTATATCTTTCATTTATTCCAATTTTAATACCTGTCATTAGCGTTTTTTACTACGTAAACGGTCACGAACTTTCTTTAGCTCTCGCCTACGCTTTGATTTAGGCGGGAAAAACGGCGTGATTATTTTTTTTAAAAATGCTTTAATTATTCGCTTCAAAAGTCTTTTGATAATTATTCTATCGGTAATTTGCTGCGCCGATATTACCGGCTGTGTTGATGGCTTAGTCATTCTTGCTAGCAAAATTTCATAAAAAGGTGACTTCCGGGCTACTTCCCAGAATTCTGCCGCAAAATCCATTGTAGGGTCATTCCATGGTTTTAATTGGCCGCTGTAATGAATTATTTTAGGCTTACTTCTAGCCTCTAGGTATTTATTATAAATAGTAAAAGGTGCTTTTGCTATAGTTTTATCTCTATCCGGATAATAGACTGGAACGTTCCATGCCAAATCTATAAAAGAAACCTTTTTTTGGCATGCTATATTCAAAATATCTTGGTCAACAAACTTATAATTACCGTTTACCGCGAATGTTGCCAAGTCATAATCACCAAATTCCTTTCTAAACTGCTTAATATTGAGTAAAAGTATGCCCGCATTAAAATATTTTAAAATTTCTTTCAACTTTAAAGTATTATCAGCGTAGTCTTTTATCCATTCGTATAAAAAATAGGCACCTATAAAATCAACATCTACACACGCTCCCATAAGGTTGTTACCTATATCAATATTATACAAATTAGCTACATCGGTTTGTATGATTATATCAATATCAAGGTAAATAATTTTAGTAAAAGTTTTAAATACCTTGTGGGCTAAAGTGCGAAAGAAAGTTTCGTTAGTAACATGTGCAATAAAAGCTGAATTTTTAAAAGAAAAAGAGCTAACTTCTTTCTTCATATTGTAAAACTCAATATATACATTGGCATAATTTTGACACAGGGCCTTAATCCTTCTTTGATTCTCTTCTATTATATAAGTATGCATAATATAGATGCCATATCGATTATCCTGTGAAGTATTTTCTAAAAGGCTCTGTAACATTATTGCCAAATAGGGCACATATTCATTACTACAAGCCGTTACAATAGTTGTTTGCTCTTTAAAACGAGGCTCGACCTTAGCTTGCACATCGGTGTTGCATACAAATAATCGCTGAAAAAACGTAGCTTGAATATTTTCATGGGTATTTATATAGGTGTAGAAAATTCCTAAACACCATTCACCTAAGTATCCAATATTACGCAGTTCGGCAAGATTATAATTAGAGAGATCAATACGTTTTTCACATTCTTGTAAAATAGGGAATAGCCATTCACAATAGCGAAAAAATAAATCTTTTCTCATGATAAACGTATTATAAGCATAAAGTAAATGCCCATTAAAGAATCGCTTCGCAGCAATATAAAATCTTGGTGAAACATCTTTGATAACATTTAGCAAAATATCAATATCTTTAATATGAAAATGTGGTAAAACTCTATGCTGATGATAAACATTTTGGCTCCAATAATCACGTACATCAATAGGTGTGCACAGTGCCAAAGCATTACCGCTCATTTTAGTAATAAGGCTATCTGCATCGATATTAACTTGACTTAGAAAATCTTTATTAATGTAATCAAAATGTATTTGAGCATCTCTACCGGGTATTTGGTTAGCTTGAGAGTTAAAACTAAAATACCTCCTATAATGGCAAAGCCCATAATAATCAGCCTTCACGTTCTTCCAAGCCCAATACATTACTGTTAGTTCATTATACGACAATCTTTTTTCAGAGATATTATCTCCAGT
>WRBN01000068.1 GCA_009784515.1 Spirochaetaceae bacterium
CCTAGATGTAAGCCGGCTTACCAATTTAGCTAGGCTGTGGCTGGGCACTAACGAACTAACGAGTTTAGATATACGCCGGCTTAGTAATTTAGTTAGGCTAGATGTACGCAATAACCGGCTAACCCGTTTAGATGTCAGCAATAATAGTAATTTAACCGAACTTATTGTCCAAGAAAACCTACTAACTAACCTTAATATGGGTCATAATAGTAATTTAACGGGGATTTGGGCGGGCGATAACGAGCTAACGGCCCTAGATGTAAGCAGGCTTATAGGCTTAACGACACTTAATGTAAGAGATAATCAATTAACCGGCTTAGATGTAAGAAATCTTACCCATTTAACCATGCTTTACATTAACGGTAATAATTTACGTACGATAGATGTGAGTAACAATAATAATTTAATCGAATTTTCGGTAAACGATAACCACTTAACAACCTTAAATGTGGATAACCTTACCAATTTAACTATGTTAGAGGCCGGTAATAACCAATTAACTACTATAAATGTAAGTAATAATATAAATTTAGAAGGGCTTTATCTTTACGACAATTTATTAACTAACTTAGATGTAAGCCGTAATATAAATTTAACGGTGCTTGCCTTGCCTAATAATCAGCTAACAAATCTTAATGTAAGTAATAACCCTCTTTTAATCGAACTTGCCGTAAGCGATAACTTATTAACCACTTTAGATGTAAGTAACAATATTAATTTAACTTGGCTTTGGGCAAGCCATAATAGGCTAACCAGCCTTAATGTTAATAATTTGACCAACTTAGTTGCGCTTCAGGCTACAGATAACCAATTAACCACTATAAATTTAAGCGGCAACCTTAACTTAAGCCGGCTTAGTTTAAGTAATAATAAGTTATCTAGCTTAAATTTAAGCAATAATATTAATTTAACCGGCCTTTGGGTAAATTTTAACCTTTTAACAATTATTAATATTGATAATAATATTAATTTAGCCAACTTTAGTGTGGGCAGTAATTTGCTCACCAGCTTAAACGTAAGCAATAATGTTAATTTAGTTGGGCTTTGGGTGTGCGATAACCCTTTAACCAGCCTTAATGTAAGTAATCTTATCCATTTAACGCTACTCGATGTAGCCGATACTCAGCTAACCGGCCTTAACATAACAACCCTTACGGCTTTAACCGAGCTGCAAATAGAAGGCAGCCCGCTGAGCGAGCAAACGATTATAGGTTTTAGGGCAGGTATTATCGCTCCGCACCAGAGTCCCGCCGATGATTAAAAAGAGATAAACAAGCCGGTCTCTAACATAACACGCGATAAGCTGGGTTTATTAAGGATAATCCGGCCGTTTGCGCCAAAGTAAAACGAGGTAAAACTGTTTAAGGCCAAAAAGTTGCGGCTTTGCAGGGTAAGAGCCATTTGGGCTAAGCTGGAAAACCCCCAATGGCGCGAGCTGTTTTCGTTGGGTGTAAAAGTGCCTTGTGGCTGCGAGTGGTTGCGGTCGATGTGGCCGGAAGAGGCCAGATTATCGCTGCCTAAAAATAGCAGCCCCAACCGGTTTTCGCTAAAAATTTGCCTGTTTTGCCACGTGGCGGTAAACTCCGTTAAAAAACTATCGGGGCCGTAGGCAAATCCTAAGTAATTTTCCATTATATAAAAATCGCGGTTGTCGCCGGTATGTTGTAAACTATTAAAAAAAGTAAATTTTCCTAACGGGTCATCGTGGTGGCGGCGGTAAAAATAGCGCGAAACATAAACAAATTGTAAGCTTACCACCAAGCCGCTCTCAAAAGCTAGGGTGTCTTCTCTCATTATACGGTCATAAGGGCCGCTCTTAACCCCGCTAAAAAGCTCGTCGCCGGCAAAAACTTGCCAATCTAGCCCCACATAAAGACCGATGGAGTTAGGGTGCGTCTCTACCCCTTCCCAACCCAGCTGCCAGTCGTCAAGGCTAAACTCGCCGTACACCCGCAGGTTATTAAAGCGGCGCTCTACATCTAGGGTTATGGCCACATTACCGCTTAACCCACCTAAATCGAGGTAGGTATTGTGCCAAATCATAAAGGGGTTAGCCAGCCAAAAGGTAAGCGGTAGCCCGCTAACGACAAAACTTTCGGTAAGGCCAATTTTAAAGTTACGGCTGCTAAAAGCTATTTTATGCACTAAAAAATAGCGCGATATTTGCTGTAGCATACTGTCGTTTTCAAACCAACGGCTTGCGGCAGGGTTAGCGACGGCGGCTTCTTTATTCCAAGTAACAAAGTTGTTTAAAGCAAGACCGTCATCGCTGGCCCCAATAAAGTAATAAGAAAAACGCGAATTTTGGCCGATACGGGGCCTAATACCAAAAAAAACTCCGTCTAAAAAAGGGTTATCGCGCCCTACCACCAAGCTATAATCGCCGGGCCCTAAGGCCATCCGCCGACGGCCGACCGACAGGGTGATAAAATCGGTGTCATAAGCTATGTAGCCGGCCAGAGGGACAGTGGTGTCTAGGCCATCAACAAAGCCGCCTTTACCTAGCGGCAGGCTAGACCAAGCAAAATTATCATTATATATCATAAAGGTTTGAATTAAATCGAGCGCAAAGTAAAAATCGAAGTTACGGTAGCTAAAATCAAAACCAATGGTGTAAAATTTATTGTGGTTAATAAAATCGATATAATTAAAGCGGTTTAACGAGTTATCTGTAAAGTTGGCGGTGCTGGCTCTGGCGGTGGTAAAGACATCGATAAAAGCAAAACGCCGTAAAAAATTAATATAAGTACTAAGTTCTTCGCTAAGGGTAGGAAGATGGGGGTTATTGTTTGTTTGCTGGGCAAAACTAGGCCAAGCTGCCAACATAAAAGTTGCTAATAATAAATGGTTAAAAGATAGTTTATTTTTCATTATTTTTATACTTTAAGTTATCTACTTAAATTTAAACCAAGAGCTAGCTATTTTTTTTATTTTATTTTACAATAGAGTAATGTATTTTGAAAAACTTTGCAATACTTTACAGCAGCTTAGGGGCGAAAATGGCTGCGCTTGGGACAAAGCCCAAACGGCCGTGAGCTTGCAGCCAAATTTGATAGAAGAAAGTTACGAACTAATAGACGCTATTAATAATAACGACACCGCCAATATTAAAGAAGAGCTGGGCGACCTTTATTTGGTAGTTACCATGCTGGCCACCATTTTTGAGGAGCAAAAGCTTTTTACCCTCGATGAGGCTTTAGAGGGAGTAACGGCTAAGCTTATCCGCCGCCACCCGCATGTTTTTGGCAATGTTACGGCGGTTTCGCCGGAGGAAAGTTTGGCTATTTGGCAAAGCCAAAAACAAAAAGAGCAAGGCCGTACAGACGATGGGTATTTAAGCCGGGTAGGGCGCGGCTTGCCGCCGCTGGAACGGGCCTTGGCTATCGATAAAAAATTAACGAAGGCCGGTTATCATTTTGGCAGCCCTTTAGAGGCTATCGCTAAAGTAGAAGAAGAACTGGCCGAACTTAAAGCCGAAATTGCGGCCGGTAATGCGCAAAACATTAACCACGAGCTGGGCGACCTGTTATTAATTACCGTTTGTTTGGCTAACCATTTACAAGTTAATCCCAGCGAAGCCCTTAATTATGCCAACAATAAAGCCGTTAGCCGCTTTAATTTTGTAGTTAAAAAATTAACCGAGCAAGGCTTAGCTTTAGAGCGCGCTAACCTTGATAAAATGGAAGAAGCTTGGCAAGAAGCCAAGAGCAGGGAATAGGTAATAACTAATAGATATTAATTAATAAAGGCCGCAAGGCGGTTTTCTTTGGTTATTACTTATTAATTGTTACCTGCCCCTTTATGTTAAAGGTAAAGGAGCCGTTTAGCCGATAATATGTTATATTAATTAAGCTAAGCTTTAAAAATTAGGGGTGGTTATGGAATATCAGGCTAAATTAAAGGTATTATTAACCTTTTTAATATTTCTTTTTACAGCGTTATCGGTTGGTTTGGTTTTGCTCGCTTTTGGTGGTAATAGCCATTCAGGGTTAGGCGGCGCCAGCTTTATTAGCGGCGGCAATGCCGTTGTTGTACCGGTTACTCCAGTTAATCCGCCCGCTCAGCCCGAGGTATCGCCTCCGGCGGCGGTAACCCCCAGCGAAGTTGTTACGCCGCCGCCGGCTACGGGAGTTACCGATGTCGCCCCGCCGGCAGCGGTGGTTCGGCAGCCGCCGCCTCACTCCGAACGCCGTGTTATCGCCCGCCATCATGTGGTTAGCGGCGACACCGTTAGCGGTATTGCTTTTGCCAGATGGGGGAACGCTTATTTATGGCCCGATTTATACATTAATAATGTGTGGCGCAGCGACGACCCCGACCTGATTTTCCCCGGCGAAGTGGTAGATATTTTTAATCGGCTTGGTCCTAACGGCCGCTTTACGGCCGAAGAAATTAATGCCATTAACGAGGCTTACATCCAAGTTTATAATATGTACCGTGCCTTAGGAACATTACGGGATAACTCGCGCATATGGACGCTTACGTCGGCGACCAGAGCTATCCCCGATTTTTTAGAGCGTAACAGCGGCCGCCTTGACGCTGCCGATGTGGCTACCGCCCGCCGCCATCTAGAAGAAAGCAGAGCCTTAAGATAATTTATTTTGGGTTAAAATAAGCTTGTAGCCTAGCTTTTTTACCTGCTTTAAGTTACAATACGGCTATGCAGCTGTGCGCTTATGCTTTAAAGGGTTACGATGGCCTACTGGTAGAGATAGAAATAGATTTGCGGCGCGGTATACCGGGCACCGAGATTATCGGCCTGCCCGATAGCGCCGTTAAAGAGGCCAAAGAGCGCGTGCGCGCCGCCATCAAAAATAGTAACTATAATTTTCCGCGTGAGCGGTTACTCATCAATTTAACCCCGGCTAACATTAAAAAAGAAGGCGCTCATTTCGATTTAGCTATAGCCTTAGCCATTTTACAAGGCTCCGGCGATTTAGAGCTAAGTGAAGATTTTAACGACAAAGTCCTAGCGCTGGGCGAGCTGGAATTATCGGGCCGTGTGCGTGCCGTGCCGGGTATTTTGGCGGCCTTAGCCACCGCCCTTGAAGAGGGTGTGGAGTATTTTATTATTCCTCATGAAAATATGGCCGAAGCCGAAGCTATCGTCAGCGGCCGTTACTTTGCCGTTAAAAATCTTACCGAAGCGTGTGAGGCCGTCAAGCACTTAAGCGCAGGGGCGGCTCCTAGTAATCAGGCCGCCGGGGTTACGCACTTGGTTAAACCGACCGAAGATAGCTTCGATTTTGCCGATATTAAAGGCCAGCTTCATCTTAAGCGTGCCCTCGAGGTAGCGGCGGCAGGCAAACACAATTTATTTTTATTTGGCCCGCCGGGCAGCGGTAAAACTTTATCAATGCGGGCTTTGCCTTCTATCTTACCAGATTTAAATCATAGCGAAAAATTAGAGACTAACCGTATTTATAGTTTACGCGGCGAGCTAACCGATGGCCTTATCCAGCGGCCGCCCTTTAGGAGCCCGCACCATTCGGCCAGTAGCGAAGGTATTATTGGCGGCGGTAAATTTGTTATGCCCGGTGAAATTAGTCTTGCGCATAACGGCGTACTTTTTTTAGACGAAAGTTTTGAGTTTGGTAAGCATCTGTTGCAAAACCTACGCGAACCGCTGGAGGCCAAACGTATTACCTTAGCGCGGGCCGGGCAAACGATGTGGTACCCCGCCGATTTTCAGTTAATGCTTACCGCTAACGTTTGCCCTTGCGGCAGCTTGGGCCGTGCCGATAAGGTGTGCCTATGCAGCCCCAACGAGGTAGCGCGCTACTGGAAGCGGCTGGGCGGTGCGGTGCTGGATAGGGTAGATATGCGCCTGCCCGTTAAACCGGTTAGCGCCGAAGAGCTGCTAGGCGAAGCCGGCGAAAGCAGCGCCGCAGTTCGTGCCCGGGTGGAGGCGGCCCGCCGCCTGCAAAAAGAAAGGTATTTAAAATTACCTTTTAACTATAACTCGGCCATTGGCCCGGCCCATATTAAAGAGTTTTGCCGGCTGGATAACGAGGCCGAAAAGGTTTTTTTGCTGGTAGTTAAAAAGCTGGAGCTTTCCAGCCGAGCCAGTCATAGTGTGCTTAAAGTAAGCCGTACCATCGCCGACCTTGCCGCCAGCCGGCCTATTTTACCGGAACATATCCTCGAGGCCGCCAGTTATCGCCGTTATGGCGATAATGATTTGTATTGGACGAGCATATAAGGCTTGACATTTGAGGCTTATTGCTTTATTGGCCTTGCAGAACCAATAAAGGGGCCTTGGGTACTTTAATTTAGGGTTATCACGCCAAAAAATAACCATTGACAAAGCAAGGTATACATTGTATAATACGGTTATGAACGGTAAAGAGATGATTAAATTATTAACTAAAAATGGCTATAAATTAATTCGTATTACCGGCTCTCACCATATACTTTATAAAGAGGGCGAAAAAGAGCTGGTGGTTCCTGTTCATGGCAAAAAAGATTTAAGAAAAGGTCTTGAAATAGCTTTACTTAAAGACGCTGGGCTAAGATAGGGGGCAGCATGATTTACTACGCAAAGGCAAATAAAGCCGAAGAAGGCGGTTATTGGATTGTTTTTGATGATTTAGCCGGTTGTTATACAGAGGGAGATACTTTAGAAGAAGCTTTATTTATGGCCGAAGAAGCTTTAAATTTGTATCTTAGCTGTGCTTCCGCTATCAAGGCTCCTAATAATTATGAGGGCCGGCAGGATTATTATGCTGTTAAGGTTTACCCGCACATAGCAACGGCTTTAAAGCTGCGCTTTATGCGCGAAGCGTTGGGTTTAACTCAGGGTGATGTGGCGGGGCGGTTAAATATTACTTACCAAGCTTACCAAAGGCTCGAGAACCCAGCTAAAAATAATATTACTATAAAAACTATTGATAAAATCCAAAGAGCTTTAGGGATAGAACTGGTAGCTATTTAATAATAAATTAAAATACGTAATCATCTCGCAACCTTATACCTACCCAAGTGTGTAAGCCACGGTGGTTCGGCTGCCAGCTTTCCCATTTGTTTAGGTTGATTAAATTGGCGTAAACATAAGTAAATAAAGGGATTACGGCTTGATCTTCCAGCACCAGTATCCTCTCGGCTTCGCTGGCTAAGGCGAACAGTTCTTCTAAGGTGGCGGAGGCTTCGGCTTGCCTTAAGAGGCTGCTAAAGTTATGGTTATGATAACCGCGCAAGAGCTGACCACCATCAAAGGGAGTTAAAAAGATTAATGGATTAGGAATATTTGCTATAGTAACTCTTAAGTAAAAATTAAAACTAGGCATTTCGTTAAAAAAATTATTCCATTCAAACTGAGCGGTTTCTACCTGTATGCCCAGCTCGTTTAACCAACTTTGAGTAATAATGTTAAGTACAGTAGGTACGGCGCCAGATTGAGAACCGGCTAAAGTAAAGGTGGGTAGCCCTTCACCGGCGGGGAAGCCGGCTTCGGCCAATAATTGCCGTGCCAGCTCTGGGTTAAAAAATTGCGGCGGTGGAGTAGGAGATTTATGAGGAAGCCATATATCCCGATGGGGATAATTTGGTAAGGTTGGCGGTACGATTCCTTGTAAAGGAGTGAAATAAGAGTTAAATTGCCAAAGTTCATCACGCGGCAAGGCTAAAGCTAAAGCCCTGCGCACCCGTACATCACTTAAAGGGCCATTGTGGTTAATATATATGGCATAGCTAGCCATAATTTCTTCGGGCTGCCAAAGCTTTTCATAGCTAGCGCGGGCTTTTTCTGTTTGCGGTCTAGCCGGAGCGTGAGGTACCCAATCGACCTGCCCACTGGCAATAAGGTTAAATAAAGTATAATCTTGCTGGGGAATAAAATTTGTATGCATAGAAACTATAAGGCGGTCTATGTGCACATTAGCCCTATCTCAGTAATTAGGGTTAGCCAATAAGGTAAGGCTGCCATCGGTTTTCAGGCTGTGTAATTTAAAGGGGCCGCTGCTTACATGGTTTTGGGGCAAATGCCAGCGCGAGCCATGTTGCTCTATAATATGTATGGGTAAGATATAAAAACGAATAAGTTCTTCTGCTATAAAAAGTCTTGGCTGGCTATAATTAAACCTTAAAGTGCGCTCATCAATTATTTCGGTACTTACAAAGGTGTTATCAAAGCGGCCGGTAAAGTACCACTTACTGGCCGCCACCGTTAAACTGTTAATAGGGTAGCCATCGCTAAAGCGTAGGTTAGGCCGTAAAGTAAAAGTTATGCTGGTATTATCTGCATTAATTTGCCAGCTTTGGGCAAGGCCGGGAATAATATTACCGGCCTTATCAAGACGGACGAGCCCCTCGTAAAGGGCCATAAAGACTATATTCTCAGTAGTGCCGTTTCTCTCAAAGGGGTGAAGTGAGGAAAGAGGTACCCAATGGCCTACCCTAAAAGTAACACCCTCAAAACTATCATGAGCTTGGCAAGCCAGCATAACAAGGGGTAAGGTTAATAAAAAAAATTTCATTTTGACACCTCATTTTTTTTATTAATAATCTCTCATTACTTTAAAAATAACTTAAAAAATTATCTCTTATCATATTTTGTAAATTATCTTGGATATTACTGCTTTCGCGTAGTTCGTTAAAAATAGCTACATCGATGTATTTAACAAACAGTTCGCGCTCTATAGTTATTTCTATTTCATCATTACTCCATAAGGCACGGCTGGGGCTAAGGTCGGTCGGCTCGCCGTAATTAGCCACAAAGGTTTGGTAAATGGTAAAAAAATCGAGCATATTGGGGTTAAGCTCTAGAGTAATGTTGTAAAGCCTATCGTTGTAAAACAAAAAGAAAGCCCGGTGGATAAACCCGGCGCCGCGCACTTCGATGGCGGTGCTGTCCTCAAAGAGCATAGAGGCATCGGGCCGGCCGCGATAAAGAAAAAAAGTGTCGTTAGCTAAAGCCTCGCGCACCTCTTCCATCGAGCTGCCTAAAACAATATTACGGTACCCATTAGGCAAGGCTTCTTGGGCTAACAGGTTAGTACTAAATAAGATTAAAGTGATTAATAAAAAATATTTGTACATCTTTCTCCAACTCATATTGATGGTAAATAGGCGGATATACAAGCCGCTTCTAAGGGTGGTAACCTGCTAACGAAAGTTGACGGTTTCTACCATATAGCGGATATTAGGCGAGCCCGATGGGCTAAATTCGCGCCTAGCCACCACAAAAACTAAACTATTGCCGCCGGGCGCTAAAATTATTTGCTCAATGGCGTAATCTATCACGCGCTGCCTGACAAAGTTAGGCAACCCAACCCGATGGCTACGGCTAATCCCGGCCGAGTTAGTTGCCGTTACATCGATAAAAAAGCTGGAGCTTACATTGGCCCCGTTGCCAAAAGTGTTTTCTTGCAAATTGATATGAAAAGTATAACCGCTTTCAAAGTCGCGGAACTGTAAAACGTTGGCCGGGCGGGCAAGATCGTTCCTTAAGCTTTCGCTTAAGCTGGAATTTACATAGATAACGCGCCCTTTTTGGTTAAAATCAATATTATGCTGCCGCCGCAGGTTAGCTAAACGCTCGATAAGTTCAAACAAAGTACCGTCGGCATTATCGCCTAGTTGTAAGGCGGTAGGCCGGGTGTTGCTATGAACGCCGCCCGGCACAAAAACATTACGCACTACATCAACAAAAAAAACATTAGCAAACGTTTCGTTATTGTCGGTAGAGTAGCCGTGCTGGGCAAAGGCAAAGTGGCTGCCATTGGGTGAAAAACCCAAATTAACAAAACGCGCTACATCACCGGCCCATAACAACGAGCTTGAGATAAATAATAAAAAAAATAATAGGCCGTAATGTTTCATTAGTTATCCTTTCTTAAGTAACTATCGGCGAATTATAGCTTAATTATTAACAGACCCCAAAGTTTAGCGGTTACTTGCTTTTAAGCCAGTTGCTTTAAGGTTTTGCTGACATAATCTAGCTGCTGAGGGCTAATATTATTAAAAAGCGGCAGGCTAATAACCCTATTATAGTTATGATAAGCCACAGGATAATGATTGGGGTTATAACCTAAATTTTTGTATAAAGTTAAGCTTGGTAATGGTTGATAGTGCACATTAGCGGCAATGCCTTGCGCACGCAGCCGGCTAATTAAAATGTTGCGTTTTTCTTCGGTATAATTTTGCAGGCGTAAAAGATAAAGATGATAAGAACTTTCGTTTCCGTCATTACTCAATAAAGGTAAAATAAATACGCTCTCATTAAAGCTGCCGTTATAATGTAAGGCGGCGGCTTTACGTTTAGCCAAAATAGCGGGGTAACGATTAAGCTGGCTTAAGCCAAGTGCCGCCGCTATATCAGTTAAGTTACATTTATAACCGGCCAGCTCGATGTCGTACTCCCAGCCGGTTTGCTTTTCGAGGGCGCTTTTGGTTTGCCCGTGCATACTTAACAACCGAAGCTCGCGGTAAAAATTTGGCCAATATTTTAAAGCTACTTTACTTATTTGTAAAGCTCCGCCTTCAGCGGTGGTTAAATTTTTAACGGCATGAAAAGAAAAAGCCGTTAAGTCGGCATAACTGCCGCTGGGTTGTCCCTGATAAGTTGCCCCTAAACTATGGGCGGCATCGGCAATGATAGCTATGCGACCTAAAACTTCCTGCCGGTTATTGGCGGCTTTAAAAATATTTTTATGTTCGTGGGCTATTTTAAACAATTGCCGGTAATTACAGGGCAGTCCGGCTACATCTACCGGGATAATGGCTTTGGTATGGGCCGTAATGGCTTTAGCTACTAAATCGGTATTAAGGTTAAAACTATCTTCCTCAATATCTACCATAATGGGTTTAGCA
>WRBN01000069.1 GCA_009784515.1 Spirochaetaceae bacterium
AATGGCCGGCGGTGTATCGGGTAGTCCGAAGAACTACGCAAGTTATGCCCGTGCCGGTGTAAGCACTTTAATAATGATGCACCTAACCGAAGAACACAAAGAAGAATGCGATAAGCTAAATATTAATGTGCTGATAGCCGGCCATATGGCCAGCGATAGTATGGGCATGAATTTAATGCTTGATGAAATACAGAGGCAAAGCGGGCAAAAATTAAGCGTCATACCGGTAAGTGGGTTTGTATATAATAGTAGGCTTTAGGAAAAATTACTGGGGTTAAAAGGTGAAAAGCTAATGGAATTATTTGAAAATATAAAACATATTAATCCTAAAACCGGTATGGAATAGTGGTTTGCCGCAAAGGCTTAAGCGGGCATAGTTAATAACTAATAGATAATAGCGAGCCTTCTTTCTTATTCACTATTATCTATTTGCTGCTACCTATGACTACCCTTGCTCTTCTTGGGTTAGTTTGTTAATTTCGGTATCTACGTGTTTAATAATGCTGTAAATATCCAGTATTAAAATAAATTGGTCGTCTTTTTTACCAATTTTGCGCACAAATTCCACTTGGTTTAAATGGTCGCCGCTTTCTATATTTTCGCGCGAAAGCTCTATTACTTCTTTAACGTTGTCGGCTAGTATCCCCAGTATGGTTACACCTTCTTTTTCTACCACATCAACCACAATTACGCTGTTTTGGTTGTCATCAGTATTTTTACCTAGCTTAAAAAGTAGCCTTATATCAATAACCGGAATAATAGAGCTGCGTAAATTAAAAACGCCTTTCATATATTCGGTAGTACGCGGTATGCAAGTAAGGGCAACACTTTCTAGCACCTCTTTAACTACCCCTACGGGGAAGCCGTAGGTTTCGTCACCTAAGGTAAAGGTTAAAAAACGTTCCATAGTGGTATCTTTTTGTTGTTCGGCAGTTGTATTCATAATTGTACTCCTAATATATTATCGTTTATTTGTGCGTTAGGCAATAGTAGCTTCTTTTCATTATAGCAAAAATATGGTAAAATATAAAGGTGTAGTTAAAGAGGTATTTTGTTTATAGGCAGGTTGCGGCTATGTGGCCGGTAGTGTACGGCCGGTTTAATGGCTTGTATGTTAAGCTAACTTGTTAAAACAAATAAATAAATCGCCTTAAAAAGACGATAGTTTTAAAAAGGGGAAGGCAATGGTTCAAAAAATTGTGTGGCACGGCAAGGTTAGTATCGAAAATGCCGAAAAATTTAAAAATGAAATTTTAGAGGCCTTAGCGGGCAATAGTACCTTAATTATGGATTTATCGCGCGTAGAGAGTATCGATACCTCCGGTGTTCAGTTACTTGTTGCTACGGTAAAAGAGGCTAAAAAACAAAATATAACTTTAGCTGTAGAGGGTCATATTCCTAAAGAAGTAAACAAACGTTTAATTATGGGCGGGTTTATCGCTCAGGCTATATCTGACGGCAACCTATTGGTGCAAGAATTAAACAAAGTTGTGTAGGAGCTACTATTGTAAATGGAAAAATTTAGAGACGAATTTTATAACGAAGCCAGCGAGCAGCTTGAACAACTAGAGGCAAGATTATTAGAGCTAGAGCAAACTCCCGATGACGATGAAATAATATCGGCTGTTTTTAGAGGGCTGCATACCATTAAAGGCGGAGCCGGTATGTTTGGCTTTGATGAAATTAAAGATTTTACCCACGAAATTGAAACTGCTTTTGAATATGTGCGCGAAGGCAAAGTACTACCCAGCCCCGAGCTGGTAACCATTACCTTGCTGGCGCGCGACCATATAAAAGAGTTAATGAACAGCGATGGTCAGGCCGACAAAGCCGCCGGCGATGCCATTATAACTAGCTTTAGGCAATATGTAGAAGAAAATAAGGTAGATGGCGTAAGCCTTACGGCTGGCACGCAGGGAGGAACGTGGGTGAGCGAAAATGAAGATAGCGGCGTAAAACGTTATAGCATTTATTTTAAGCCGGCTGCAGGGGTCTTTTTAAATGGGACTAATCCCATTTTACTTTTAGACGAAGTAGCTAGTTTGGGCGAGGTGCAAATAACGGTAGATACCGGCAGCTTGCCCGATTTTGCAAGCTTTAATCCCGAGCAAAGTTATTTAGCGTGGAACATTGTGCTTACCAGCACCAAAGGTATGGTTGATGTACAAGATGTTTTTATCTTTTTAGATAGCGATAGTATTATTAAGATAGAAGTAAGCAAAGAAGCCGCCGCCGATGAGGCCGGCAGTACTTATGCCGCGAGCGAAGCCGGCGCCGCTAACTTAATTATTGGTGATGATGACGAAGAAGAGCAACCGGCCGTTAAAGCCGAAGCGGCGGCTGAGAAAAAAGAAGAGCAACCGGCCGGTGAAGCAGCCCGGCAGCCGGTAACCATCGTTAAAAGTAATGTTAAAGATGTGCTTAACCGCAGCGTTAAAGTTGACAGCGAAAAATTAGATAAGCTGGTCGATTTAGTGGGCGAGCTGGTAACTTTTAGCGCCCGTCTTAGCCAAGTTGGCCAAGAAAGCCATAACGCCAGCTTTGCTTCGCTGGCCGAACAAGCCGACCGTTTAATCGGCGAACTGCGCGATACTAGTATGGGTATGCGTATGGTGCCCATCGGTACCACTTTTAATCAATTTAAACGCACCGTGCGCGATTTAGCCAACGCTTTAAACAAAGATGTGCAAATGATTGCCGAAGGTGAAGAAACCGAGCTGGATAAAACCGTTATCGAGCGCTTAAATACCCCCATTATGCATATTATCCGTAATAGTATGGACCACGGCATCGAGCTGCCGGAGCAAAGAGCTGCCGCCGGTAAAGACAGGCGGGGTACCGTTAAGTTGGTAGCCGAACACTCGGGAGCCTTTGTTGATATTATTATTAGCGATGACGGAGCCGGCTTAAACCGCGAAAAAATTCTTAAAAAAGCGGTGGAAAAAGAGTTAATATCGGGCGGGGAAAATTTAACCGACGAAGAAGTGTACGACCTTATCTTTGCTCCCGGTTTTTCGACGGCCGAGAAGGTAACCGATGTTTCGGGGCGCGGCGTGGGTATGGACGTAGTTAAAAAAGAGATAGCGGCTTTAGGCGGCAGCGTGCAGGTAAAAAGCAAAGCCGGCGAAGGCAGTTCGTTTACTTTAAAAATACCGCTTACTTTGGCTATTATCGAAGGGCTTATGGCTAAAATTGCCAATGCTTACTATATCTTCCCGCTCTCCAGCGTGGAGGAATGCAGCGAGTTTTCGCGTGCCACAACCGAAGTGCGTAATCACACCGATTTTATTAACTGGCGCGAACAACTAGTGCCTTATGTTAATTTAAGGCAATATTTTAATTTAGGCGGCGACGAACCGGTAAGCGAGCAAATCGTTATTGTTAATGATAACGGCTCTTACTTAGGTTTTGTGGTAGATAAAGTTATTGGTAACCTTCAAACGGTTATTAAACCGCTAGGTAAATTTTACCGCAATGCACGCGGTATTAGCGGAGCAACAATTTTGGGTGATGGTACGGTGGCGCTTATCCTCGATTTATATAAGCTGGCCGATATGATTTCGCAGGAAGATAAAGCTTTAAAGGTAGGTTAAATGGTAAATCCTTTAGACATGAATGTCTCTCTTACAGACAAAGAATTTAAAGTTATTGCCGATTTTGTCGAAAGCCATTTGGGCATTAAAATGCCCGATGGTAAAAAAATTATGCTTCAAAGCCGCTTAAAAAGCCGCTTAAAAAAGCTTAATATGGCCAGCTTTGCCGAGTATATTAATTATGTCTTTCACTCTGCTAAAGGGGCCGACGAAGAATTGGTGCACATGATTGATGTGATAACTACCAATAAAACCGAGTTTTTTAGGGAGAGCGACCACTTTACCTACATGACTGATACGGTATTGCCGGAGATTACGGCCGGGAGCAGCCAAATTAAAATTTGGAGCGCCGGCTGTAGTACCGGTGAAGAGCCTTATACCTTAGCGATTGTGATGGAAGAATTTAAGCGTAAAGCTAACCGCAGCGATTTAGATTACAGTATTTTAGCTACCGATATTAGCACGCGTGTGCTGGAAAAAGCCCGCAACGCCATTTATGCGATGAGTAGCGTAGAAAATATATCGCTGGAGCTTAAAAAACGTTACTTTTTGCGCAGCAAAGAGGCCGAGAAAGATTTAGTGCGTTTAAGGCCCGAAATCCGTAAAAAAATTACTTTCCAGCGGCTTAATTTTATGGACGAAAAATTTAATGTTCCTAATAATTTCGATATTATTTTTTGCCGAAATGTGATAATATATTTTGATAAAGAAACGCAGGAAACCCTAATTAATAAGTTTTGCCAGCACTTAAAACCTAATCGTTTTTTATTTTTGGGACACTCCGAAACGATAATGGGCATGGATTTGCCGCTAAAAACTTTAGCGCCAACCACTTATAGGAGAGTATAAGGTGAGTGATAAAATTAAAGTAATGATAATTGACGATTCGGCCGTCGTGCGCGAAGCTTTGTCAAATATCTTATCTTCCGACCCCAAAATTGAGGTAGTGGCTACGGCGCAAGACCCAATTTTTGCTATTAAAAAATTAGAAAGTATTACACCCGATGTTATTACGCTGGATATTGAAATGCCGCGTATGGACGGGTTAAGTTTTTTGCGTAAACTTATGGCCAGTAAACCAATCCCGGTGGTTATTTGCAGCAGCAAGGTGGAAGCCGGCAGTCAAATCGCTATAGAGGCTCTGGAGCTTGGCGCAGTAGAGCTTATCTTAAAACCTAAATTAGGCACCAGACAGTTTTTTGAAGAAAGTAAAATAGCGATATGCGATATTGTTAAGGCGGCTTATCACACTAAAGTTAAAGTGAAGCCTTCTTTAGCGGTCAATACCAAAACTTTTGAAACTACTAAATTAAATGCCGATTCGGTGATAGCCCCCAGCGATTTTGTCGCTAAACATTTTATCGATACCGAAAAGATTGTGGCCATTGGCGCTTCTACCGGCGGTACGGAGGCTCTTAGGGTGTTGCTGGAAGGTTACCCGGAGGATTGTCCGCCTACCATCATTGTGCAGCACATGCCGGAGTTTTTTACAGCCAGCTTTGCCGATAGGTTAAATGGGTTATGTAAAGTTAGGGTTAAAGAGGCTGCCAACGGCGATAAACTGGAGCGCGGCAAGGTGCTGATTGCACAGGGTAACAAGCATATGCTGCTTAAACGCACCGGCACATCGTATTACGTAGAAGTTAAAGACGGCCCTTTAGTTACCCGCCACCGGCCAAGTGTTGATGTGCTTTTTAGGAGTGTGGCTATGCATGCCGGTAAAAATGCCGTAGGGGTTATTTTAACCGGTATGGGTGATGATGGTGCGCGCGGTATGTTGGAAATGAAGCAAGCCGGCGCTATTAACCTTGCTCAAGATGAAGCTACCTCCGTAGTTTTTGGTATGCCTGCCGAAGCTATTAATTTGGGCGGGGTAGATAAAGTTTTGCCTTTAAATAATATAGCTAATGAAATATTAAAATTAGCTAAATAAATTTTGTTAAAAAAGAGGGAAAGATATGGGAAAAAAAATATTAGTTATTGACGATTCGGCTTCGATTAGAAAGAGTATCTCTTATGTGCTTAACCAAGAAGGTTTTGTGGTAACCGAAGCTGAAGATGGTGTAGACGGGCTTAATAAAGCTGGGGCCGATACTTTTGATTTAATTGTAACCGATATTAATATGCCTAACTTAGATGGTATTGGTTTTATCAAAAAAGTGCGCGAAAACTCTAGCTATAAATTTACCCCTATTATTGTACTTACTACAGAATCGCAAGAATCTAAGATGCAAGAAGGTAAATCGGCTGGGGCTACCGGCTGGATTGTTAAGCCGTTTTCGGCCGATAAACTTATTGCCGTAGTTAAAAAGATTATTGGCTAGTAAAACAAATTGCCGTGCTATTGCACGGCAATTTGTTTAAGTTAATAGGTAACAGTTAATATAAAATTATTAACTGTTACCTATTAATTTGAAAGCCTGTAGCTTGCGTAAATTCTTGTTCTAGCTGGTATAACCTGTGCAGTTCCGGCCTAAACTCAAAGTGCATATTATCGTACATAGGCCATTTACCACCCCAAACAAAACCCATACTCTCAAAAGCCTCAATCACAGCGGAAGGCGGCATCCAACGCTCGCTTAAAGGAACAGTCGGCCAGTTGTTAGGGTTGCGCGCCCGCTCCCAGCCCCAATAAATTACTTGGTTACGGTTACGGGGTAAAATATCTACGGCAATACCTAAGGCATGCCAGCTTAAATTGCGCTGTCCGCGTATGGTGCGCCATACAAAACTCGCCGCCGAATTTAAACTGCTAATAAAATTTTGTACTTCATTATCGTGCTGGGCTAGTTCGCGTATTTGCCGTTCTACCTCGAGCAGCGGCATTACTAACAGGCGATGGGTGTAAAAAGTAAAGCCTAAAAAACTGGTACGCACAATAAAAGGTGAGATGGCTTGCCGAGTGCTGCCGCCATAAATTAACCTAATGTAATTATCATCAAAGATGGGGAGGTTAAGCTGGTTACTTTGTTCGGTATGCCTTAAGAGGCGATTAATTTCTTCTTGCGTAAAAGTGCTGGGGTCGCGTAAAATTGGGTTAAAACGATAATTAATAAAGGCACGAAAATTTTGATAATTATCTTTAATACGGTAAGGCAGCATGCGGCCATTGGCATAAAAAAGTACTTCGCCGTTTCTAAACTGTAAAAAATAATCGTTATGGTCGTGGCCGATGGCCTCTATTTGGCCGGTAAAGCTTTGTTTTATAGCCAATAAAGTTAGCAAAGTTTGATGTTTATTGGGGCTTTGGCCGGCATTATAAAGAGCGGCATCTAGGCCGTGCCGGGCAAAAAATTGCTGCGGGGTAATTTGTTGGCCATTAAGATGGATGGTAATAAATAATAAGATAAAACCGGTAAGCAACCTTTGCATAATACCTAAATTAACGGCATTTTGGGTGGCTGTCAATAGGCTATAGGCCTTAATGTAAGCGGAAATTAATAAAGTAAAATGCTTGCTTTATTTTTTAATAAATTGCAATTTTAAATAGACTAAAGGCTTATTATATGTTATACTACCAAACATTAAAAAGATTTAAATTAATTAAACAAAGATTTACTAAATAAAGTAAGAGGAGAACAATGGAAAAAATTATTATTAATAAAAAATTTTTAATTAGATTAGTCGTAGCCCTTTTAGGCGCTTTTTTAATTGGTTTTGGCGGCGGGGTTGCCTTAACAAGTGGGTTAGGCAGCGACCCCTTTAGGTTTTTATGGTGGGGTGTAAATCAACATTTACCTGCAGCTATTCAAGGGAATTTCTTCGTTATTTCTATAATAATGAATGTTTTTATTATATTGGTAATATTACCTATTGAAAGAAGAGAGATAGGCATTGTAACGGTTTTAGGTTTTTTTGCTATGGGGTTAGGAATGGATTTATCGCAGCCGTTAGTTCCTTTTATTATTGAGCTAGAGGGGCAAAGCTTTATCCTTCACTTTTTAGTGCTGCTGATAGGATTTGTCATCTTAGCCATCGGTTCGGGTTTTTCATCGTATAGTCCGCACGGCAAAGCCGCCTACATAGCTTTAACCTTTGCAATTGTGCGGCGTTTTAACTTGAGCAACCCTTGGATTGCTAAAATTAGAATGAGTACCGATGCCACCAATACAGCTTTGGCTGTAATTTTATTTTCTTTAGCTTCATTTGATTGGCAACAAATTGTACCCATGATGATTGGCCCTTTAGTGGCGGTGCTCATCATTGGCCCTATGCTGCGCTTTTTTTATAATTTATTTGGTAAGGTCTTTCCTATTTTAAGACCCGAGTAATTAACTATTGTTTAAAGGCCGATAATGGCCTTTAACTTTTATTATACTGCATATATAATAAATTATTAACACCGCTATATTTGCTGGCTAATTTGCTCATTTTTTTACGGGCAACTTCTTTAAAGCCGAGTTTACTATATAAGGTAAAAGCAGCCGTGTTGGTATCGGCTACTTCCAGAACAAAAGTACCGTTAGGTAAATTTAAAAGGTAGTTAAATAAAGCGGTAACGGCCCCTTGCCGTTTAAATTTACTATTAGCGGCCACAAACTCGATGGAGAGAGTGTCGTTGGCCATATTTTTAACTAATGGGTATTTAGGCGTTTTATTAAAATAATGTTTCAAGGTATATCCGGCAATTAACCCCTTAATTAAGCCTAAGTATTTAATTAAGGTACCGGTTTTGCGGCTAATACAAAATTTATCTACCGGTAAACAGGCGGTTATAGCGGCTACTTCGTCATCGATAAGGGCTACATAAAAGCTCTCTACTACAAAAGTATGCTTAAAAGCCTTTGTTAATTTAACTTGGTTTTTAGAAAAAAAATTTAAATCTTTGTAATAAGCCTCAACAAAGATACGGCTAATAGCCTCGCGGTCGCCTTCGGTGGCTAATCTTATTTCCATTTTTTTATTTTAAAGGCAATGCCAAAAACTGTCAAGAGCTAGGCCGAAAGTTTTTTAACTTAATAATAATTTATTAATTATTATTAAATATTACTAAAAGCGGCGGGCCGCTTGACATTTTTATTAAAATGGCTATAATGATAACAGATGGTCGCTTAGCTCAGCTGGGAGAGCGTCTCCCTTACAAGGAGAATGTCGGCGGTTCGATCCCGTCAGCGATCAAGTCTTTCAAATAAAAAAACCTCCTTGAACTAATAAAGCCCTCGTAAGAGGGCTTTATTAACTTTGCTCGGTAAAACGGCCGTCAAATAAAGCCGCTATTTCTTTAAGCGTGGCCTCTTCATCGGGCCCTTCAACAATTAAGGTAAGTTTTGTGCCGTAAGTGGCGGCTAAACTAATAATACCCATAATACTTTTGGCGTTAGCGCAGTCATCGCCAAAGCAAAGTTTTACGGCAGAGGACGATTTTTCGGCAATACCGGCAATTAATGAGGCAGGCCTAGCGTGCAGCCCGGCACGGTTTAAAACAATAACATCGGTCTCTTTCATTTGGCCTCCGGCTTAAATATTAAAGTTTAGGTAATCTTGTTTTTTGCGTAAGCGGCTGCGCTCGTTTAAAGCTACCGATTCTATTAAAATGGGTATATTACGGCCCGGCATAACCGGTACGGTAATTAAAGGCAGGTTAAGCCCTAAAATTTCGTAAAATTCGCCGGCAGCGCCGGTACGGTCGTAAGTTTTATCGTCCTGCCAAAGTTCTAGCAAAATAACTATATCCAGCGGGTGTTTGTCCTGAATAGCGCGCAGACCATAAAGATTGGCCACATTGATAATACCCACGCCGCGCAGCTCCATTAAATGTTTGCCGGCCCCAGCCGAGCTGCCGATAAGTTCGCTGGTGCCGCGCTTTTTAATTTTTACTAAATCGTCTGCTACCAAACGATGGCCGCGCTCTATTAAATCGAGCACCGTTTCGCTTTTACCAACCCCGCTTTCACCAATTACCAATATGCCCAGCCCATACACCTCTACCAGTACACCATGCAAGCTGGTTTGCTCGGCAAAGGTGTTAGATAACAAATGAAAAAGCTTTTCGCTAAACTCAAAACTTTTTAATCCGCTTAAAAGTATGGGTATGGCCATTTCTTCGGCCAAAGCGATAAAGCTGGCCGGCGGAGCCAAATTATTAGTAAAGATACAACAGGGCAGTTTAAAGCTAAGGAATTTAGCGATAAAACTTTGCTGCTCTTCTTGGGTAAGATGGTTTAAAAAGAGCCATTCTTCACGGCCAAATACCTGAATAAGATTGTTATCAAATTCGGTATAAAAGCCGGCTAAAGCTAAACTTGGCCGGTTAATTTCGGGCACAAAAATGGTATTATTTAGCCCCTTATGGCCGGCCACACAGCTAAGTTTTAAATCCAGCAGCTTTACTTCGTTAAAGGCCAGTAAATCGAAGACGGTAAAGTTAGCCATTTAAGCTTTACGTTCGTTTTTTTCTTTTTCTTTACTAATTTTAGCATCTACCCGGTCAAAAACAATATCGATAAGCGGCCATAACTGCTCATCGCTATCATTAATACGCGTAGCTTCGCCGCCCCAATTAAAGTTCACTACAATTTCTACGGTATAACCGGTATGCTCTTTACTAATAATTACATTAAAATCGCGGATACTCTCGGCTAATCTATCAAAACGAGCCACTTTTTTCTCCAGCTGTTCACGGGTGGCCTCACTTATTTTATAATGTACGCCTTTTATTTCAAAATTCATCGTCTACCTCTCTTCTAATACCCTAAGGATAGCAGTTTTTTTAACTTTAGGCAACCGATAATAATTAATAATTGGGAGAGGCAAAAGTTTTTAATTCTTAATTATTACTTTTTAATTCGGCTTCTTCTATCCTTTTAGCTACTTTCTCTCTAAAGCCGGCCGGAGGTTCTTCGCCGTCTAACATCTGTTTAAAAGCTCCAGTTAAATAATCCATATTAAGCCAATCTTCGTCGTCATCATTAACCGGCTTGGCCGGCTGCTTATCTTTACTCTCCGGCTTATCTTGATGATGGTTCTTCTCCTCCGGCTTAGTTTTAGCAGAGCTTGGGGCGGGTTTAGCTTTGTTATTCACTTTGACCGGGGGTAAGTTCATTTCGTCCTCATCATTATCGTCTTCATCATCGGCTTCTTCTTTGGCTAAGTAATCAAACAAAAATCTTAAAGCTTTACCATGCCGGTTATTGTAAGCTTCTTCTAATAAAGTATAAGCT
>WRBN01000070.1 GCA_009784515.1 Spirochaetaceae bacterium
AAGGTAGCCGTACCGGAAGGTGCGGCTGGATCACCTCCTTTCTGCGAGAAAGGTAATACGCAGTTAGTGTATACTGCGAACCCCGCACAATCGTATCTCTCTTCCCTTTGCTTCTTTGTCATCGCAAGCGTAGCTTGTCAATCTTTTTAAAACCCCTCTTCTTTGAGGGGTTTGTTGTTTTAAGAGACATATCGCTAATATATAAATAATTTATGTCTGATAAAGCAATTTATTGACAAACGCTTTACGATATGCTATCTTCTTTTAAAAGGAGCAACAACTATGCCGGAAACATTGATAAGTTTTCGTCTTGATGAAGACATTAAAAAAAAGTTAGAACGTCTTTGTCAAGAGGTAGGTTTAGGAATGACAGAAGCTTTAGCTATTCTTGCTGCTAAAGCGGTTAGAGAAGAACGTTTGCCTTTAGAGATAAAGACAGATACTGCCGCCTATTACGATGAACTTAGTTTAAGGCAGTTGCGTTTGGCGCTTGATGATTTGGCTACAGGTAAAGCAAAATTAACCCCGCATGAATTAATTGAGGTAGAAGATGATTAAATCATGGCATGATGCAGCGTGGCAAGATTATCTTTACTGGCAAAAACAAGATGTAAAAACTTTAAAACGTATTCATAAATTATTACAAGATATTGAGCGTAATGGGTATAATGGTATAGGTAAGCCCGAACCGCTTAAAGATAATTTTAGTGGTCTTTATAGTGTGCGTATTGATGAAAAAAATAGATTAATCTTTAAAATTGTGGGTGGATACACTTGAAATTTTTCAATGCGGAAGTCATTACCGCGAGAAATAACTATTAAAAATTTTTATATTGATTTACAAGAGGTAACAATTATGGCACAAACAACAATCAACTTTAGAATAGATGAAAATCTAAAAAAAGAGGTAGAGCAAATTTGTAAAGAGATGGGTATGAGCCTGACAACGGCCTTCACCATTTTTGCTACAAAAGTAAAGCAAGACCGCAGAATTCCCTTTGAGGTAACCGCAGAAGAAGACCCTTTTTATAGTGAAGAGAATATGGCAAGGTTACGTGAAATTATGGGAGATATAGATGCAGGAAGAGAGATACTTACGCCTCACGAGTTGATTGAGGTAGAGTAATGAATAAAATATGGCGTGAAAAAGCTTGGCAGGACTACCTTTACTGGCAAGAGCAGGATAAAAAGACCTTGAAACGTATCAATAAATTGATACAAGATATTGAAAGAAATGGTTATAACGGTATGGGTAAGCCAGAAGCTTTAAAAGGTGATTTAAGTGGGTTATACAGTGTACGGATTGATGAACAAAATAGGCTTCTTTTCCGTATTAAAAACGAGCAGCTAGAAATTGTTGAATGCCGTACCCATTACAGCAACAAATAAAGGGAAAACTTTTCACTTTTTGCTTTGTTCATTGGGCTATCTTATGTTATACTTACTAAATAATGACCATTTTAGATGATTTTACCCGCTTTATTAACAGCGACCGCTACCAATACACCGAAAGCGATGTGCTGGTGGGTTTGGGCTGGCAAAACCGGCAAGCTGCCTTTGATTATTTCTTTAGGAAAAGTGAAGATGGCGGATTTACCGTTGTGGCCGGCGTGGAGAGTGTGGTACGGCTAATAGAGAGCCTGAATAATACGCCCGCTAGCGAAAAACGCGCCGTCTTTAGCCAAATTATCCGCGAAGAAGAGCTGCTTGAAGCCCTTGTTAATCTTACTTTTACCGGTAATATCTACGCCATGCGGGAAGGTGAACTGGCCTACGCTAACCAACCTATCATGGTGGTAGAGGGCGATTTACTTTCCACTAAAATTTTGGAAACACCGCTACTTAACGCCATGAACTACCAAATGGCCATTGCTAGTAAGGCTAGCCGCGTTAGCCGCGCCGCTGCGCCGCGACAGGTGCTGGCCTTTGGGCCGCGCCGTGCCCATGGTTTTGATGGGGCGGCTCTGGGAGCAAAGGCGGCTTTAATTGGCGGCTGTGCCGGCCATAGCGCGCTGGCTACCGAATATTTATACAACGAACCTTCCGTCGGTACGATGAGCCACAGTTATATTCAGGCCTTTGGTGTGGGTAGTAAGGCCGAATATGCCGCCTTTAAAGCCTTTATCGAGGTGCGTAAAAAAAGGCACAACAGTTTATTGCTGTTAATTGATACCTACGATAGCCTCGCTATCGGTTTACCCAACGCCATTAAAGCTTTTCAAGATAATGGCATAAGCAATGATTATATTGGTGGTTTTGGTATAAGAATAGATAGCGGCGACCTTGCCTATCAAAGTAAGCGGGCACGGGCGAAGCTTGATGAAGCCGGTTTAACTAAAGCTAAGATTGTGCTTACTAACGGGCTAGATGAATATTCTATTAGTAATTTAATTTTGCAGGGAGCCTGTTTTGATAGTGTGGGTGTGGGCGATGCCATTGCGGTAAGCCGTGATAATCCCTGCTTTGGCGGCGTTTATAAGCTGGTGAGTATCGATGGGCAAGCCGTTATTAAGGTATCGGGCGACCGGGCCAAAACCCTCACGCCGGCGCGTAAGGAACTTTATCGTATCTATCAAAATGGCGAGGCTAGGGCCGATTTAATCACCCTGCAATCTGATAGCGATAAAGAAAAATTGTTGGCTGCTGCCGATATAACTATTACGGCCGAGCAGGATAGATTATCTAAAACTTATTTCGAGGCCGGTAGTTACACGGTGCGGCCACTGTTAGTGCCAATGGTACTGAATGGGCGGCTTACTGAAGAGGGTAAACTGTTAAGTGATGTAGGACGCAGCCGAAGTTACTATCAGCAAAATTTGGCCACTTTTTCTGCCGAGCATAAACGCCTAAGTAAACCGCATTTGTATAAGGTAAATTTAAGTGAAGAACTTTATAATTTAAAATATAATTTAATTAAAGAAATAATACTAAATTAGGCGAAAATATTTAAAATGCAAAGATGGAGCTTTAAAAATGGTAGTGGAAAAAACAGCGAAAGAGATGGATATATATATGGAGTGTATGCGTGATAACTTTGATAAGCAAGATGAGCCTCAGATAGGTATTTTTTGGTATTTAGCTGAGGAAGATGAATTGTTTGGGGTAAATAAAGTCAACGCTGAAGATACTGTATTTAATAGTAATGGTGTAAGAACCATTAGAACTTTGCATAAAGATTGGTGGAACAAACGCAGATATTCCTTACAGGGGCGTAACAAACCACTCGGTATTTTTCGGCTAGATTACACAGCAGTGCCACGTGGAAGGGTTTTTCAACGTAAAGATGGTACTTTTGAACTTATGTGTGGTAGCTGGGTAGATGATTATGGGCGAGAATATATTGAAAGCCTTGTGAAAGAAGAGTTTAATTTGTTAGATGTGCCTGTAGAAACAATTATAAGTAGTCATTGGGAATTAGGTAATGGTTGGGGAGAATAGAAAAAGGAGTTCAGTATGAAGGTATTAGTGATAGGCGGCGCCGGTTATATCGGCAGCCACGTAGCTTTAGAGCTCTTACAGCAGGGTCATCAGGCTGATGTGTACGATAACTTTAGTACCGGCCAGCGGGTAAATATTTTTAAAGAAAGTAAGCTGCACGAGGCCGATATTTTAGATAAAGCTGTTCTTAACAAAGTTTTAGCCGGTTACGATGCCGTTATCCATTTAGCGGCCAGTAAGGCGGTGGGCGAAAGTATGGTGAATCCGCAAAAATACTCTACCAATAACATTGAGGGTTCGCTTAATATTTTAAATGCTATGGCTTTAAATAATGTAAAACATCTTGTCTTTAGCAGCAGCGCCGCTATTTTTGGCGAGCCGCAATATCTGCCCATCGATGAAGAGCACCTTAAAAACCCTACCAACTACTACGGTTTTACCAAACTTAAGATAGAGGAATTTATGGCTTGGTACAGCCAGTTACTGGGGTTAAACTACGCCGGTTTGCGTTATTTTAATGCTTGTGGCTATGATAGTGCGGGCCGTATCAAAGGGCTGGAGCAAAACCCGGCTAACTTACTGCCTATCATTATGGAGGTGGCCGTTGGCAGACGCACTAAGCTGGAGATTTTTGGTGATGACTATCCCACCCCCGATGGCACTTGCGTGCGCGACTACATTCATGTAAGCGATTTAGCTAGCGCTCATTTAAAAGCTTTAGAATATATTCGGCATAATAATAAAAATATTCTCTTAAATTTGGGCAGTGAGACGGGGATTAGCGTTAAAGAAATGTACGAAGCGGCTTGCCGGATAACCGGTAAAACTCTTCCTTATAGTATTGCCCAGCGTCGTGCCGGCGACCCGGCAGGCTTGGTGGCTACTAGTCAATTAGCGCAAAAAATGTTACAATGGCAGGTGCAGCATAGCAGCCTAGAAGAATTGATAGAGAGCAGCTATCGGGCTTACCTTGCGCATTTTAAAGTAAATTAACAGTTATATTGGAGTAAATTGTGAGTGAAGAAGATTTTTTAGATATTCCATCTTATAGCGAACTTGGCCATGAAGAAGAGCCGGCTAAAGCCGCTAACCCCTTAAAAGCCGCCTTTACGGCGGTTACCGAGATGCATGGCGAGCCGCATGATTGGTTTGATAAAGAAGATTTTTACAAAAATGTGTTGGAAAACGAAGGAGAGATGGCTAAAAGTTTGCATAAAAACTTAACGGCTTATCTTAAAGCTACCGATAGCGCCGATAAATCGCTGTACAAAGGGCGGGTAACGGCTAACTTTTGGGAGCTGCACAAACAAATAATGGCTAAGTTAAATGAGCCTGATTTACCGCTGGAAAAATTACTCTTTTTGCGTTACGGCGCTTTGCTGCCTTTGTTATTAAAGCCCGAACATCGTAAGGCGGTAAGCAGTATCTTTTTGGATAACCGTGTGGACGAAGCCGTATGGTACTGTGATGAGTGGGTAAAGATGGTGGCTTTAAGCGAAGTAAACCCCTTAGCCACCGATGAAGCCCCTACCAAACGCGAAGGCGGTGATGCCGCCATTATTGCCAAATTAAAAACCCAGCTGGAAAAATTACAAGGCAAAGAAGAAGCTTTAAAGCAAAGTTTGCTTAACAGTTACCTTGAGCGGGAGACTATTTTAAAATCTTTTGAGCAATTAAGCAGTGCGGTTTTAAGGCGTGAGCCTAGTAACTTAATAAAAGAAATAACTTTACCTCTTGATGAAGAGCAGCTTAAAGCGATGAGTGATGTGGTAGCGGTATTGCGCAATTTAGGTAATTCATCACGGCAATATAAAATAGATTATAGTAACTACAGTAACACGGTGGAAAGTATAAAAGAAGCGAAACGCCAGTTAGAGATAGCCGGCACCAGCGGTGCGGTAATGGATACCAGCGTTATTAAGCAAGAGGCCGGCCAGATACAATCGATAGCGCGTATGTCTGTAGGGCGGCAAGGGAATCACTTTCCTATTTTGGCCAGCCAATTTTTTAACAGCGATTTACGTTTTATCGCCACCCGCGAAAATGTCGTTAAAACAATGGCTTGGGTAGAAGAGGTAGATGTCAACATTTTTAGGCGCGAGTTTAGGCGGCAGGTAAACCGCGTGCCGCCGCATGTTATTTTAGTGCCTTGTTACGGTACTATGGGCGTATGTTGGGAACCCTACGAGCGCCATAATAAAGCTACAAGCAGGGGGCGTATCGCTGTGCCCATTTTTACCCCCGATGTTAAAGTGGCGGTCATTACGGCCTTAGGTATGTTACGCTGGGAAACGGCCAAAGAGATGGCCGCCCACTACTGGATGGAGGAGGGGCTAACGGGGCAGTACTACCAATATTTTAGTGATGAAAAACTTAAGGGCGATTTGCGTGCCCACTTTGTGGCCAACTATGTGTTATGGATAACCGGCGAAAGTGAAGGTATGCAAAAGCTGGAGCGCGAAGTGCGCGGCATTTTTTGGCGGAATACTCCCTTTAGCCAAGAACGGCGCGAAACTTTGCGTAAACGCGGCTTTGTTTACGAAGAGCTGTATAAAAAAGACCTTAACCGCGCCAGCAGCGCGGGCTATTAAGAATGAAAGAGCTAGCGCACTAAAAAATATTACTAAATACAAGAACTTAAGGCGGAGAGGGAGGGATTCGAACCCTCGGTACAGTTGCCTATACAACGGTTTTCGAGACCGCTACCTTAAACCACTCAGACACCTCTCCGATTATGTCGTTATTATGGTATAATTAAGTTAATCTGTCAAGAGGCAGCCGGCTGATAAGGAATAAATAAATTATCGATGATAGCTAAGTTGTGCTATAAAAGTTAAAGTTTTAGCTAAAATTAACAAAAAGCCACTTGCAGGGTCTTAACTTATTTAGTATAATTAAGCTATGAAAACATTAGTACGTTTTTTAGCTGTAGTGCTTAGCTTAATTATTTTGTTGGGGGCAGTTTTGTTAATTGGTTACGCCAGCTTAACGGTGCCTGCTCAAAGTTATGGTTTTTTCTCTGGCCGCAGCGGCTATAGCATCGCCCAGCCCGGCTTATGGCAAGCGCGTAACTTGCTGCCTTTTTATAACCGTTTAGTTATTGTGCCTGCCGTTTATCACGAGGTTAGCGTTAGCAGTCAAAATAATTTACCTAACACCGATTTATTTAGCCGTATCTTTTTTATAGAGCATAACGATTTAAATCTTAGCCTAGAGCAAATACAGCAAAGCTTTAGCTATAGTTTAAGCGGAAACTTATGGTTTAGATTAACCGAAGAAGGGGCTTTGGCTGCCCTTAATAGCGGCGAGTTACAGGCCGATGACCAAGCTAGTTACTATGTTACCCAAGCGGCCATCATTGCTAATTTTATGAGTACTCTTGTGCCCAGCTTGGCCGAAGAATTGTTTGCCGATAGCTCGGTTTTGGTGCCGCATCTTAATGCCGCTTTAATGCAGCGTTTTAGCGGCCTGCAATTTAATAATTTAAGTTTTACTCTCCAGCTGCCTAACCTCGAGCTTTACCAGCTGGCCGTGAGCACCGCTTTGGCTAGGGCCAGAGCCGTCGATTTAGCTACCGAAGCGCAGGCTTTACAAACTGAAAATAACCGTGCCGAGCAAGCCGCCCGTCTTGAGCTGCTGGAGCAATACGGCCAGCTGCTCACAAGGTATCCCTTATTATTGCAGCTCTTTGCTTTAGATATTAATGGTCAACTACTGCCGCGTGCCGCTGCAGAAGATTTTTTTATGCCGCTTGTACCGGCCGCTGAAGATTAATTAAAGCTCTTCTACAAAGAGACTTAACTGCCGCTTGCGGTAAGCTTGTTTATAATCGGTAATTATATCGGCCATTTTAAAATATAACCCCAATCTTTGGCATTCTTCGCTAAAGATTTGCCATAATTTTTTACTGTTAGGCGCTTGGCAGCTGTAACGTTGGCCATAACGGTTAATATATTTTTGTTTTAGGCCGCTAAAGCGTTCATCTAATTTTTGGTAAAAATAGTCGCGGTTACCGGCCCGTAAAGTTACCCCAAACGAGGGATAAATAAAACGCGCCCCGTTCTCTTTAGCTTGTTGCAGCAAATGAATTATCGCTTCGGGGTTGTCGGTAATAAAAGGTAAAATGGGCATCATTAAAATGCCGGCATAAAGGCCTTCGCCGGTTAAAGTTTTTAAAGCCGCCAAACGCCGGCTGGGTGATGGAGCGTGCGGCTCGATGAGGCCGGCCAGCTTATCACTTACGGTGGTAAGGGTTAATTTGATGATGACAGGGGCTTTACTTTGTATATCTTTTAAGACGCTTACATCACGGCTAATTAAATCGCTTTTAGTAGCAATGGCTACTCCAAAACCGTAGGCATTAATGAGTTCGAGGGCATTTTGGGTTAGCTTTAACTCTTTTTCGTAGGGGTTGTAAGGGTCGCTCATTGCTCCGGTAGCAATAACGCCCACTTTGCGCTTTTTTAAAAGGTCGGCTCGGATAATACACAGGGCATCGTGCTTGGCCCGTATTTTTTCAAAGTTTTCTATTTTGTAGCAAAGGCTGCGGCTATCGCAGTAGATACAACCAAAGGAGCAGCCGCGATAGATATTCATGTTATAATGAACGCCAAACCAAGCAGGTGAGGGGCTATTATTCACAATCGTTTTAGCCGGGATATAATCCATTAACTTAGGCTTATTTGGCTGCTATCTAAACAATTTAGGCCATAACCGGCCAATTTTTTGATAAAATTTAGGCTTTCGTCCTCAAAGCCGGCGACAGGCGAACTACAGTTGCTAATTAAAGTAAAATGAGGCAGCTTCTCCGGCGGGGCGTAAGCGATAATATCTTCGATAGTAGCGCGTACGCAATGCGATAAAGCCTCACCGGCGATGTAAACTTTATCGTAACGACAAAGTTTATCGAGCAATGGTTGGTTTACAAGAGTAGAACTATCTGTATTAATAGCTACTTCGGCTTTAAAGATACTATAAAATTCTGATAAGATATTTTGTCCCTTAAAGATAGAGTTAATTTCTTGCTGCCGGTTAATAGCCCACTCATCGATAGCGGCTTTAAGCAGAGGGTGGATATTACTGCCGGCGGCCCCAGCTAAACAATGCGGCGGCCACAAAATTAAAGGACGGCCAACTTCTTGCAGTTTAGTTAAATAATACTGCACCCAAGTGTTTAATTTGGGGTCGGCCGGTTTAAATTGGCCGGTAGTTAAATTATTTAAAGTAATAACAGTAAAGGGGTTAGGTTGGTTATTATCCTTATCCAGCCAAAAGCTCGGAAAAAAGATGGAGTAAGGGGAGTGCATATCCATACTGGCGTAAATGGCCGCCAGTTTATCGCCTTGCCTGCTAATAAAGGCGGCTAAACGCTGCATATCACCGTAACTACCCGGTACGGCAAGGCTGCCGGCCTTAATAGGGTCATCAATAAAATCGTTTTGGCAATCAATTAATAATAAGGCGTGGCTCATTTAGCGTCCTCCATTTTAAATTTATCTTCTAATTATAGCATAAATAAGGTTTTTAGTAAAGTATAGTAAAGGCTCGGGGAGTGCCACACTAGTGTACTTGAAACTTTTTTGTCATTGCGAAACTTTCGCAGAAAGTTGTGGCAATCCATTTAAATGCAATGAATTAAGCTGGATTACTTCGCTACGCTCGTAATGACAAAGTACACTAGTGTGGCACTCCCGTTGCCATATGCGCCTTGACAAATTTGGCTATATCTATTACAATAAACATTGTTAGTAATAAATATTTTGAGGGTATTTAAATGTTTATAGATATTGCTATTATGAATTTTATCGAGGCCATGCCGCGCGGCGGTATGGTAGCCAGCTTAATGGCCATTTTTACGCATGCCGGCGATAAAGGTTATATTTGGTTAGGCATGGGTATAGGTTTGTGGTTTAGGCGCGAAACCCGCCCTATTGCTTACGGTTTATTTGCTACCATGCTGGTAATGATAGTGGCTAACGATTTATTCCTTAAGCCGTTAATTGCCCGGCCGCGTCCTTTTGTTACTTATAACTTAGCGATGCTGCTTAGCCCGCCGCCCAGCGGTTACGCCTTTCCTTCCGGCCATGCCAGCAGTAGTTTTGCCGCCGCCTTCTTTTTAGTTTCGTTTTTTAGGAATAAAGCTTTGCCCATTTTTGCTTTAGCGGCTATCATCGCTTTATCAAGGTTGTACTTTAATGTGCATTATTTTAGCGATATTGTGGTAGGTGTTATTGCCGGTTATGTTTATGCTAAAATTGTGCTACTTACTTTGGCTAAGCCGCTGGGCTTTAAAAGATACCTTAAAAATTAACTAAAGGCTTACTCTGTAAAGACGATAACTCTAGCTTGCCATTAAGGCAAAAGTGTGCTATCCTTTTACGGGGAAAGAGGAGAAAAAAGGTGCTAAAAAATTTAATTTTTTTGGGCTCGCCGGGCGCCGGAAAAGGGAGTATTGCCGCTATGGCTAAGGCCTTAAATATAGTGCATATCTCTACCGGTGATATTTTTAGGGCTAACATTAAAGAAGGCACGGCGCTGGGCCAAAAAGTGCAGGTTATTTTAGCTAAAGGTGAATTGGTAAGTGATGAACTTACCAACGAGATAGTAAAAGACAGATTTAATAAAGGCGATTTAGCCTATGGTTTTATCTTAGATGGTTACCCGCGTACTATTAACCAAGCCCAAGCCCTAAGCGCTATCGTGCAGATAGATGCCGTTATTAACTTTGTGGTAAGCGAAGAAACAGTTATTAAACGGTTGGCCGGGCGCTTAGTTTGCCGCCAATGCGGGGCTACTTACCATAGCGATAATATCAAACCTAAAGTGGCCGGTATTTGCGATAAATGCGGCGGCGAGCTTTACACCCGTGATGACGATAAAATTGAAGCCATTAAAAAAAGATTGGCCGAATATAACGAAAAAACGGCCCCTTTAATAGATTATTACACCCGGCAAGGGTGTTTATATAACCTTAATGCCGAACCTGCCGGTGAAGAGATATTTGAAAACTTTAAAAAAATAATCTTCGATTTTTAAGTAAGAGCTATCAAAACCCCCTTCGTTAGCAAAGGGGGTTAATTTAGCTAGCCCTGTCTAATTAAATAATCAAAAGCCCCTAGTGCGGCGGTGGCCCCCGAACCCAGCGAAATAACAATTTGTTTGTAGGCGCTATCGGTGCAGTCGCCGGCGGCAAAAAC
>WRBN01000071.1 GCA_009784515.1 Spirochaetaceae bacterium
CTGAAAGGTGATAACTGAAAGTGGATAGCTTTTTAATTCTTAATTTTCATCTTTCATCTTTCATCTTTCACCTTTCACCTTTCAGTTACCACTACTCAATTACGGGTTACTGTTTTTTCACTTGAGGAGAAAGTTTAATTTTTTTTGATATTTTTTGCTAAGGGGAAAAGTTAGATTTAGCTAGCCATCGATAAATACTATTGGGACTATAGGCGGATAGTTACCGGTGATATTTGCCCTTTGACAAGTTAAGGTAAAAATGGCATACTAACAGGGTGGAAGAGTATTTAGTTAGCTGCCCGCTTTATTTTGAAGATTTATTACAAACTGAGCTGGAAAGCTTAGGGGCCAAGCTGCAAGCTAAATTAAGGGCAGGTTTATATGTAACGGCTAATAGTATAGCCGATAAAGCTTTTTTATACCGTATGCTGGTAAATAGCCGGCTGGCCAGCAGCATAGAGCTGGTGGTGGCTGAGTTTAGTGCCCAAAGCCGCGAGCAGTTTTATGAAGAAGCGGCTAAAATTAAATGGCATCAGCATATTAAAGCTTTGGCCAGCTTTAGCTGCGAGGCAAATAAAATTAAGCAAGGTTTTGCTCCGCCTAACTTTATGGCCTTACTCTTAAAAGATGTTGTGGTAGATTACTTTAGAAATAACGAAAGCCGCCCACAGGTAAGTAACGAAGGTTTGCTGCTGGGGGTGCATATTGATGGTGATGATTTTACCCTCACAATAAAATTGGGGCGCGGCTTGCACCGGCGGGGACTGCGCGATAAATACGCCGTAGCCCCTTTGAAAGAAAATTTAGCTGCCGCCCTGCTTTTACGTGCCGGCTGGCCTAAGCTGGCCGCTGAAGGCCTGCCATTATTAGATATTATGTGCGGTAGTGGGACTTTTTTAACAGAGGGTTATATGCTGGCTGCTAAAATGGCACCGGGTTTATTAAAAGATAAATTTGGCTGTGAAGATTGGCTAGGTTTTGAGGGCGAACTTTTAAGCAACGAACTTGCTAAAGCTAAACTGCTTTATGATAAACATAAAGCCGACTGTCCGCCTATCATAGGGTTAGATAAAGATAAAAAAGCTGTAAGCCAAAGCGAAGCGGCTTTTAAAAAATTAACAACCGAGTTAGGGGTAAATATTAAACTAGCTAACCAAAGTTTTGAAAGTTTTAAAGCTCCGTATGAACAAGGGTTATTAATTAGTAACCCGCCTTATGGTAAACGTTTAGAGAGCGAAGAAGATAGTTTTAATTTATACAATCAGCTGGGGCACTATTTAAAGCAAAACTTTAAAAATTGGCAAGTAGCTTTAGTACTAAGCGAGGAAGAACGGCTGGCTAACCTCAATCTGCAAGCTACTAGGGTAAATAGTTTTTTTAATGGGGCCGATAAACGTTACTTTGCCCGCTTTATTATTAGCGATAAAGTGAAAGCAGAGGAGTTATCGGCCAGTGCCGAGCAACTTAAAAATAGGCTGACTAAACGTTATAAACTATTAAACAAATTGGCGGCTAAACAGTGGCAAAGTAACAGCTACCGTTTGTACGATGCCGACCTGC
The DNA here is from genome assembly GCA_009784515.1 of Spirochaetaceae bacterium. Lineage (NCBI taxonomy): Bacteria > Pseudomonadati > Spirochaetota > Spirochaetia > Spirochaetales > Spirochaetaceae > Spirochaetaceae bacterium. The sequence continues at coordinate 1,561 of WRBN01000071.1, forward strand.
CCGAATATAACGCCGCCTGCGACCTTTACGGTGATATATTAGTAGTGCAAGAATATCAAGCTCCCAATACTATTGCTCCCGAAACAGCTAAACGGCGGTTGAGCGAGTTGCTGTACTTACTTAGGCAGCTTACCGGCTTTAGCCGCGGGCAAATTATCGTTAAATTGCGGCATAGGCAGGGACAGTTGGGTCAATATGTAAAAAATGAAGGGGCCAAATTAGAGCGTGTGGTAAGCGAAATGGATATGCGTTTTAAAGTTATCCTTAATGAATATATCGATGCCGGCCTGTATCTAGACCATCGCCCTTTTAGGCGGCGGTTATTAAATGAGGCGCAAGGCAAAAGCGTGCTTAACTTATTTTGTTATACCGGCTCAGTTAATGTGGCCGCTTTAAAGGGCGGCGCCAACCGACTAACGGCGGTAGATAGCAGTAGCCGTTATTTAGCCCTAGCTAAAGATAATTTAACTTTAAACCAATTACCTTTAAACAAAGCGCAGCTGGTAAAAGCCGACGTGCGCGATTTTTTATACCAGAATAAAGAGCGTTACGATATAATTTTTTTAGACCCGCCAACTTACAGCAACAGCAAAATGAGGCAAGATTTTAATTTGCAAAAAGAGCATGCTCAATTAATTTGGCTGGCTATGCAGCGGCTTAACAAGGGCGGAGTGTTGTACTTTTCGGTGCATTTTAAAAAATTTGTATTGGCCGAAAGTTTATTTACTAACTATAATGTAAAAAAACTTAGCAGCCATGATGAAGATTTTAAAGAGGCGCATCACCTGTGGCAGATACAGATAAAGGAGAATAATGGGTAAAAGTAAACCGCGTCGCGAAAGCCGTAATGCCTCGTTGCTTAAAGGCTCGCTCTTGCGTGAGGGCTTTGAGCTTTGGCATCACTTCTTTTGGGGTATTGATGTAGAGAGTGGTGAAAAACTGCCTTTTTTTATCGAGTTTTTAAGGCTTAATCCTTATGCCGGTAAAAAGAAAAAAGAAGGGCCTACGCTAAGTAAGCAGTTATATAGTTTTGCTATGGTACGCGCTTGTTTGTTAGCCGGCCCTAAGAGTGTGGTAACCGCCGAACTTTACGGCGAAGAGGCGGTTTCGGTAAGTAAACGTATTTTAAGCTTGCGTTTTGGCAATAATATTTGCCTAGAAAATAGCACACGCGGTAGTATCGTTAGCGATGATAAGGGGCCAACTAATAAATTTGCTTTAGCTAAAGCCGGCAGCGTTAGCTGGGAACTAAAAATGACTAAGCCCTTTAGTTATAATTTAGGTTACTTTACCGGTAAAGTGGCGAGGTTTTTAAGGTTATCTAATATTTATTGGGACGCAGCCGGCCTTAAAAATTTAGTGAGCGGCCATATAACGGTTAATAACCGCGAATTTAGGGTAGAAAGCGGCGGCAGTTTTGGTTACCAAGATAAAACTTGGGGCAGCCGTTTTCCTAGCGAATGGTTTAAACTTTACGGCGGTAAACTTAGTTTTACCAATAATGAAGAAGTTAAAGAGGCTGCTTTAGTTATTATGCGTGCTAACTTAACTTTTAGTAAACACAACTTAGGTATTAGGTATTTTATCAATTTAACTTATAATGGTAAAGTTTATAACTTTACCTCTGTTTTTCAGGATAAAAATTATTTTTACAGCTTTAACCAAAAAAACGAAGATAATTACTTAATTATTAAATTAGAGGCCGTAAAGGCCAAACAAAAGTTAGTGTGTAACCTTAAGGTAAAGCAAAGCAGCTTACTGGCTTTAAATTATCCTATCCCGCAAAGTACCAACTTAAGCTACTTAATGAGCGGGGAAGCTGAGGCTGCCATCGAAATTTATCAAAGCGATTCGCTGCTGGATTGGGAGCTGGAAGGGCAATTTAAGCTTACTGGGGCCGCTATTCAACTAAGTAATTTAAATAATGAACAACAAACTAAGTCTTTATAATTTTATATCGTTAGTTAATAGTTATGTAACTAAAGGAAGGCTTACGCAGCTGCCCTTAAGCGAGGCCGATTTAAGCCGGCCGGCAGTCCCTCAAGCGGTTAAAGCTCATACGGCTGTTACCCCCAACTTAAAGATAGAGGCTGATAATTTAAGCCAACTAAATAATATTATACAAAGCTGTAAAGCTTGCAGTTTGCCGCTAGGCCATGCTATAGTAGGAGCAGGGAATACACAGCCGCAGCTGCTGGTGTTAAGTGATAGTCTTTCGGCCGATGATAACGAGCTAAGCCAGCCTTTTAGCGGGGCGATGGGTCAATTTGTCGATTTATGGCTTAAGGCCATCAATTTAAGCCGCGCCGACTGTTACTTTAGTACATTAGTAAAGTGTTATAGTCCTAAATTTAGCGAGGAAGCGGCCGCACTTTGTGCCGGTTACCTTTTTAAACAAATAGAGCTTTTAAAGCCGCAGGCTATTTTAGCATGCGGAGTAGCTTTAGCTAGGGTTATTAGCGGTAAAGCCGAGAGTGTGGCCAATTTACGCGGGCGGCCTTTTAGTCACCATCATATTCCTTTGGTAGTAACTTATAGCCCGGTGAGTGTTTTAAACGACGAAAGTTTAAAACGGCCGGTATGGGAAGATTTAAAAATGCTGCGTAATATTTTAAATGGCGGGCAAAGAGGATAAAGGGATATGCAAAACGAAGAGGTGCGTTATGCCGTATTAGGCAGCGGCAGCGAAGGTAATGCTTATATTATAGAAAATAGCCGAGCCGCTATTCTAATTGATAATGGCTACCGTTTAAACGAACTATACCGGCGCCTAAACCAAGCAGGTTTTGAGATAAGCAAATTAAAATATATTTTTTTAACCCACGACCACAGCGACCACAGCAGCGGGGTAGCCGAGTTGGCCTTACATTTAAATATACCAGTAGTTATGCACCATAAAGCCGTTATTAAGGCTTCTGCCGGCTACGGCTTTGAACGCTGGAATATTAAAGCAGGCAAATTTTACAGTAACGATTATTACGATTTAAACTTTACAGCTTTTGATACCAGCCACGACAGCCCTTTTAGTTTGGGTTACTTTATCGAGCTTTCGGGCCGCCGTTTTTTACTCATTACCGATACTGGCCGGCTTACTCCTTGTATGTACGACTATGCCGAAAGCGCCGATGTGCTTTTTTTAGAGAGTAACTACTCGCCCGTTATGTTACAGCAAGGGAAATATCCGGCCTTTTTAAAGGCGCGTATTGCCGGAGCGCGCGGCCATTTATCTAATTACGATGCGGCTAATTTTATTATTAGGCTGAGTAATAACCAGTTTAAACGTATTTTTTTGTGTCATCTTTCGCAAAATAATAATAGTATAGAAACACTTAAAGAAGAATTTGGGGCTATTTGCCCCCTAGAGCCACATATTACCATTTGCCCGCGTAACCAACTTATGGCCGGCGAGTTTTATGCGGCAGAGAGGGCAGATAAAGCGCTAAATGCCGCCGGTACTTTGCAATTAAGCAGCGCTTAATAAAATATAAAAGGGAGAGGTATAAATGTCGGTAAACAATAGGCCATTAGGTATTATTAGCTGTCCGGGCAGCCATGTATTTACTCAGCAATTAATAACCCATTTAAAAAGGCAAACCAAAAAACGGTTTTTAGATAAAATGACGGCGATGGCTAAGGCTTATAATGTTCCTGAAAGCGAAATTGTAGCCAGTTATAACTACGCTAACGATTTAGCCAGTGGTAACAGCGAGGTAAAAGAAGAAAACATTACCTACCGTGAGCCTAACTTCGAGATAGAAACGCGTTTTACCCGTTTTGCCAACGGCGAAATTAAAACCGAAATTCTCTCTACTATCCGTGAGTACGATATTTATATTGTGCAAGATGTTTACGGCACCATGCCGGCCAGCTACTATGGCAGCGAAGCCGCCGAGTATAATGTAAACGACCACTTAATAACTTTGCTTACTACCATCGATGCCGTTAGGGTATCGTCGCCGGCCCGTATTACTTGTGTGCTGCCGGCTTATCCTTATGCTAGGCAACATAAAAAAACCGGCCGTGAGGGACTAACAGCCGCTTTGGTGGGACGAATTTTGGAAGATATGGGGGTAGAGCGCATTATCACCCTAGATATTCACTCTAAAGACATAGACCATACCTTTAAAAATTTGCACCTAGAGAATTTATATGCCAGCTACCAAATAACCGAGCAACTGTTAGGGTTAATAGACCCTGAAAAAGAAGATTTAGTGGTGGTAGCCCCCGATACCGGCGCCGTTGACCGTAACAAATTTTTTGCCAATAACCTTAAACGGCCACTGGCTATGCTTTATAAAGAGCGCGACTATAGTATAGTTAGCAGCGATGCTAATAAAAGTAACATTAGTACTATGCGTATGCTGGGCGATGTTAAGGGGAAAGCAGTGTTTATCGTTGACGATATGCTGGGCACGGGCGGCACTTTAATTAAAGCTTTGCAAATAATGAAAGAGATGGGGGCAACTAAGGTAATTATCGGCATTAGCCTGCCGCTGTTTACGGCCGATGCGATTGAGCAATTTGATAAAGCTTATCAAGATGGGTTGTTTTATCGTATAATCGGCTGTAATGCCGTAAGCCACAGCGATAAATTACTTGGCCGCAGCTGGTACATTAGCGCCGATGTTAGCCCGCTGTTTGCCAGTGTGGTAAGGCGTTTAAATAACAGTGATGGACTGGGCAGTTTATTTGACAGTGATAAACTTATCCAAGATTTATTATTAAGTAAGTAATGATTTTAACTATCGATATAGGTACCAGCACCTTAAAGCTGGCCCTTTACGAAGGGGCTAAATCTTTAGCTTTTACTAGGCAAGCTTTATCTTGCTCGGTTAATACCTTTAACTTTGAGGCCATTAAAACTTTTATAACTACCAGCGGCTACCAAACTACGGCGATAAAAGCCATTGCTATTAGCAGCCAAGCTCCTACTTTAGTGGCCTTAAATGAGCACGGCCAATTAATAACTGTTTTATATTACTACGCTGCCGAGCAGAGACTGCCGGGGTTACCATCGGCCTTTTTACCTAAAATTTTGGCTTTTAAAGAGCAGCAACCCCATCTTTATCGGCAAACCGCTTGCTTTTTAACTTTAGGTGATTATTTAGCTTACCTGCTAAGCGGCCAGCTTTATACCAGCTTACCTATGCATGATAAACGTTATATCCCCTTTATGTGGGATAAAGCGCAGCTAGCCGGCTATGGTTTTGATGAAGCTTTATTTGCCCCTTTTTATCATAGAGAGTCTAGGCTTACTAATGGCAGCTTTGGCCTTGTTAAAGGCCTGCCGGTGGTAAGTGTAACCTTCGATTTTTTAGCGGCTTTAGTAGGCAGCGGGGCGCTTAGCGCTGATATTGGCTGTAACCGTAACGGCAGCAGTGAAGGGTTAAATTTTTTAATACCATTTAAGGCTAGTTTGCCATCTGCCAATCAATTAAATTGGCGCAGCTTTCCGCATGCAATAGCGACCTCTTATAATGCCGGGTTAATTTTTAACTATAAAGATTACTTTGACTACTTTAAAACTAGCTTACAACTAAACGATGATAATTTTTTTGCCGAGTTATTAACGGTAATAGATGATACGGAGTTGCCGTCTAGGTTAAACGATTATAATTTTGGTGTATTTAGCAATGATTTTAATTTTAATAATTTTTTACAGCTAATTAACGGTTGTTCGGCTTTTCAACAGGCAGCTATGGCTTTAAAGTTTTACGGCGAAGGTTTTGGGAAAGTAGTCAAGCTTTGGCCTAATTTAACGGAACTTAGGTTAAGCGGCGGAGCAGCGCTAAATAATGGGCTTAACCAATATAAAGCTAATTGCTGTGGAATACCCTGTGTTAGTGTGCAAGAAACATTTACAGAATTGCTGGGTAATGTTATAATAGCCTATATAGAGTTAGGCCGCTACGCTAATTTAAACGAAGCTGGCCGGCTTATCAAGGTAACTAAAACGTATTTACCTAATTAAGAGTTGAAAATTAAGAAGTAAAATAGAAAAATTCTTAATGAATACTTCTTAATTATTAATTAAAAAGAAGAGGTATTAAAATGATAGATTTACGCAGTGATACGGTAACAAAACCCAGCCCCGAAATGCGCCGGTTAATGGCGGCGGCAAAGGTAGGTGATGATGTTTACCGCGAAGACCCTACTACCGGCCGGCTGGAAGAATATGCCGCCTATTTAACCGGTAAAGAGGCCGCCTTGCTTATTAGCAGCGGCACGTTTGGGAACCTACTGGCTGCTATGGTGCTGGCAAGGCGTGGTACAGAGGTGCTTATGCACGAAGCCGCCCATACCATGATTTACGAGCAAAGCGGTATTTCGGCCATAGTGGGGGCTAAGCCGGTAACTATAGCCGGTTTGCGTGGTATATTAACGGCCGAAGCCGTAGAAAAAAAAATTAATAAAGCTGTCCCTTATTACAACGAAGAAACATCGTTGATTATTATCGAAAATAGTCATAACTTTTGCGGCGGCACGGTATGGAGTAAAACCGAGTTAGAAAGCTTAGCGGCAGTAGCGAATAAATATAACTTACCCATACACTTAGATGGAGCGCGCATTTTTAATGCCGCAGTGGCCGGCGGCCTTAGTGTTAAAGAAATTAGCAGTTATGCCGGTACTATTACTTTTTGTTTAAGTAAAGGGTTAGGAGCGCCTATCGGCAGTGTGCTTTGCGGTGATAAAACCTTTATTGACAAGGCTTTACGCTGGCGTAAAATGCTGGGTGGCGGTATGCGGCAAACGGGAGTTTTAGCGGCGGCCGGTCTATATGCTTTAGAGAATAACGTAGAGAGATTGGCTGAGGACCATAACCATGCCCAATTATTAGCTAAAGCCTTTAATGAAAGTGACTGGGCGCAGGCCGAATGTGAGCCCGAAACTAATATTATTTTTGCCGTTACCAAAGGGCCGGCCGGTGAGATGGTGGCTAAGTTAAAAGATAAAGGCATATTATGTTTTGCGATGGGGCCAAAACGTATAAGAATGGTAACCCATCTAGATGTAAGCGGCAGTGATATTGCTAAAGCTTGCGAGGCTATTAAAACCGTTAGTTGAGACAAAAACGAAAGGTTTGACAGATAGTGAAGAGTTAAGAATTAAAAAGAAAATATTTTTTTTGTTGTTAAGGGGTGGGAGTTAAGGTTAATAAAAAACCTCTCATAATGAGAGGTTTTAGCAGGGGAAGGACTCGAACCTTCGGCCTTTGGGTTATGAGCCCAACGAGCTGCCAGCTGCTCTACCCTGCGTTATTTGTGTTGCCATAATATCCCATCTTTTTAATTTTGTCAAGCTAAAACGGCAAAAAAGAATAAATAAATGGTATTTTTATGTATTGCAATTATCTAATAATAATTTATCAAAAATTTACTTTACAATTTGTCAATTTGCCTTTACTATAAAATATAGCTTGCTTACCCTAGATTAAAATAGGCTAAAATGCTATAATAACTTTAAAGTTTTTAATGAGGTATGTAAAATGAAACAAGAAGTAGAATACACTAAGTTATCTAAAATGATTAGAGAAGGGCTGTTGTTTGCAGAGGCTAGTCGTACCTATTTAGCTGGTGAAAATAAAGACGGTACTACTAAAGGGCTTATAGTAGCTAGCGAAGGATTATTTTTTAGCGAAGATGATATAGCTTTATGGCTAAACGCTGCCCGCAAATTAGTTATAGATATTTTAGGGGAGAACCACGAGCTGGCTAAGCCGGTTAGCCACTCTTTTAAAGAAGAAATTATTCGCTTATTAAAGGCACGTAGCAGCTTAAATTAAGGCAGTGCTTGACTAAGTAATATTTTTTATAGGTAATCCAGTTGCTTTGTAAAAGTTTATAGCTGGGTTACTTTGTTTTGTTTATCGTAGTAAATAAAGCCGGCTATAAATTATAGCTGCAAAAACTTTATGAAGATACTTATTACAATTTTATTGTTAACTGTCGGTTTGTTTACCGGCTGTAGGGTGGCTATTAGCGAAGTTCCGCAAATTATTGAGGCTAAGGTGCTTTCACCGTACGAAGTTGAGCTTAACTTTACTGCGGCCGTTAGCTTGCAAGAGGTAACACTTTATCCGCCGCAGGAATTTACCGTTAATAACAATCGTATTTTATTTACCGGCCCTATGCAGATAGGGCAGTTTTACCGGCTTAGCGCTCAAGCTGTGAGTATCAAGAATATGGGCCGTCATCGTTTACATTTTGCGGTAAGTTTTATGGCTTACAATGATAATTTACCTAAATTAATTTTTAATGAAATTACCCCTATCCATAGCGCCGTTTGGCCCGAACGTATCGAGCTTTATGTAGTAGAAGGTGGTAATTTAGCCGGTATAGCCCTTTATTTGGGCACAGCCGCTAACCATACAGCCGGTTTTGTATTACCCGATATGGTGGTAACTGCCGGTGATTATTTGGTAATACAAGCCCGCGATAATGACGACCCGCGCCATAACGGCAATTTACGCTGGCCGGGGTTAGTAGGTTTGCCTAATAATGGGGCCGTTTTAACTTTGTACGAAAATATGGCGGCGACGGCCGTTTTAATAGATGGTGTGGCTTATCGTAACGGGAGCTTCCAGCTAACTGATGAGCTTGAAGAGGCGATAGCCGAGCTAAATTTATATGTTATTGATAGCGCCGGTACCACCGCTACCCGCAGCTTAAGCCGCCAGCCCGATGGCAGCTGGTTTGTAGTGGTTACCGGCGGGCAAACTTTTGGTGCAGCTAATAGTAACAGGCGTTTTACTAATTAAAAGGCCGGCTGCTTTTTAAGGCCGGCCTTGATAAAAATTTATTTTAGCTAATGGGGTTCCACCCGTCATTCCCGCGTAAGAAAGAGACCGGCACTAAAGGCATATCACCAATAAAAGGGCTGTTTAAGACGGTAGCCCAGTTTACCCGCTGAGCAGCATTGTTAATGCCTGACAACTCGGTTGTGCCGTATTCATAAGAAGGCGCTTGGCCGCCTAAGGTGGCTAACCAACCGGCTGAGGTAATTAAAGAGCTGCCATCGCCGGCCACCCCAATGGTGGTATTAACA
>WRBN01000072.1 GCA_009784515.1 Spirochaetaceae bacterium
ACCTCGTTATCGATGTGCATAGCGGCGGTAACCTACCGGATAATATTAATGATTATGCCTTTATTGTGCAATGTGGTAGTTGTATGCTTAACCGCAACCAAAGTTTGTATACACTTAATTTATTAAAAGAAAAAAATATTGCCATAACCAACTTTGGCCTCTTGCTTAATTATTTAAATTAGTTTACATTAAAAATAAATTATCATAGATAATGATAAAAAGGATAAAAAATGAAAACATTATTAGTTTATTTTAGTAACAAAGGCCACACCGCTAAGGTGGCAGAAGCTCTTGCAGGCCAAGTAGATGTATTAAAGCTAGAAAGCCTTAAGCCGTTTGGGAGCGGTTTTTTCTTTAATTTAAAGGCGAGCTTTGCCGCTATGACTGGAGCAAGTTGGCCTCTTAAAGAATATAATATTGATTATTCTGCTTACGAGCGTATTATTTTAGCCAGCCCTATTTGGGTAAGCCGCATTAATCCTTTAATGCGCACCTTTATTAAGGCAAACGCCGAGCAGCTTAAGACCAAAAAATTGGCTTTTATTACAGTATCGGGCGGGCCATTAACCAGTTTTGGCGATTTTACTAAAGTTTTTGGTGAACAGCCCAGCCTTAATTTATGGAGCAAAACCATTAAAGAACCTAACCTAGTTACCGCTTGGTACGCTACGCTTAGCGAATAACCTCTTTTAATCCCCTTTGTTTTGTTATGAAGGGGGATTAATTACCCCTTTAATACAGCAAATAAAAACTTAGTGTTATAATAGATAGGTAGATAAATATATATGTTGTTAATAAAAGAAAAATATGCTATAATATGGCCAATGGAGGTATTATTATGGGAAACATCTCGACTAGGCTTATTGCTAGCTTTGTTATTATCATAATAACTTTTATTGGCATAGCCCTTTACTATAGCGACACCTTTACCAAACTTGAGCACCTTCATTCCTCTAACCTCGATAACATTGTTATACGTTCAATACAGGTAATGGAAATTCATCAACAATTCACCGAATACCGCTGGTTTAATCGGAGTACCTTTTTTGACACAGACTGGCGCACCGAAAACGAAACTAACGAAGAAGTATGGCGTGCCGCCGAACTATTTACGACCAGCTTTTACCAACGTATCTTAGATGTTGCTGATATTTATATATTAAGTGTTATAACCGATGATTTACTTGATGATGAGGCCAGGGATACTAGAATGCAGCTTATGGGAGAGGTTGTGTTCAATATAAATACCTCCTTTAACCATATTACCCAGCGCTTTTTTTGGGACGGCGAAAGAACCTACAACTTTCAAGGTATTCCTAGCCTTCACGCCGATACCGCCGCTATTATTCAGGAGCTTGTTGGCCTTGCTGGTGAGATAAGAGATGAAATATCTACAAGAATTTTCTATATGCAAAGGCGAGCGCAAGTAACTTTAACAGCTTTGTTTGCTCTTATAATGTCTATAGTTATTGTAATGGCTTTTTCAACGATAAAAAGCTTTAGAAGCCGTATTAAAGAGGTAGAAGACAAAGTTGAAAAGATAAAGCAAGGCGATTTTACCAACTATCAAAATGGCAATAATGAAATTTCGCACCTCTTTATCGATGTTGTTACCATTTTCGACAAACTTATTAGCGATATAAAACTTGTTACCCTAAAGGGAACGGGGCAAGATTTTATTGATACTACCCCCTATCAAGGCAAATACCTTGAGGTAGCGCTCTCTGTAAATAATCTTACCAGTGAATTTACCGAAATACAAAGACAAGAAAAAGAGTCGAACGAACGCTTTAGGGTTATGCTAGATAGCGCCCCTATCGCTTGTTTTTTAATTACGAACGACTTTGTGGTGCTTGATTGTAACTACGAAGCCTCTAACTTATTTGGCCTTACCAATAAAGATAATCTTAACGCCGATATGGAACATATCGTTGGCACGCAAAAAAACCATAAGATATTGTTAGCTATTCTTAAGCGTGCCCTTTTAAATAAAGACAATAAATATTGCGAGCTAGAGTTACATACCCTAGATGATAAAATTATTCCTTGCGCTGTTTCGATGGTAAGCTTTAAACTGGGAAAAGAACAGGTAGTGGCCGCCTACTTTGCCAACCTTACCATCATAAAAGCTATAATGGAAGAGGAAAAAAGGGCGCTAGATGCCGAGCTAAACAGTTTAACTAAAAGTAAGTTTTTAGCGCGTATGAGCCACGAAATTCGTACGCCTATCTCTGCCGTTGTGGGAATATCCGAAATTCAGCTGCAAAACTCAAGCCTGCCGCTAGAGGTTGAAGAAGCCTTTGCCAAGATTTACAACAGCGGCCAAATCCTGCTAGGCATTGTCAACGACATCCTCGACCTCTCCAAAGTTGAAGCCGGCAAGATGGAGCTTATTAACAACCGATATGAGGTGGCCAGCGCGATTGCCGATACGATACAGCTTAACATTGTTTATATTGGCAGTAAACAATTAACCTTTGTGGTAGATGTTGACGAAAATATGCCGGCTTATCTTATAGGCGACGAGCTGCGTATTAAACAGATACTTACCAACTTGCTAAGTAATGCCGTAAAATACACCGAAAAGGGTTCGGTTACCTTTATGGTCTCATCTTTAGGTACCAATGATAAAGGCATAGCTACTATAAAAATAGATATTATCGATACCGGTTACGGCATGACCAAAAACCAGCAGAAGGCTTTATTTGATGAATACTCACGTTTTCATGAAAAAGAAAGCAGAACTATACAAGGCATCGGCTTAGGTATGCCTATCGCTTTAAACCTTTTAGAGGTTATGGGCGGCGCTATAGAGATAAACAGCGAGGTAAATAAGGGTACGCATATTACCTTGTTTATTCCTCAACAAGTTGATGGCGATAAAACTATCGGCCCAGAAACGGCAACGAATTTAAGAAAATTTAATACCGACAGCAGGTATCAGGCTAAAAAATTTAATTTTATTCCCGAGCGTATGCCCTATGGCCGTGTTCTGATTTTTGATGATATAGAGACCAATTTGTATGTAGCCAGCGGGTTAATAGGGCATTACAAAATTCAAACTGAAACCTGCAACAGCGGTGCGGCGGCTATTCACAAGGTGGAAGAAGGAAATGTTTACGATATTATCTTTATGGACCAAATGATGCCGCAGATGAATGGCACAGAGGCCGTAGCTATTATCCGCAAAAGGGGTTATACCGGGCCTATTGTGGCCCTTACCGCCAATGCGCTGGTGGGCCAAGCCGAAGAGTTTTTGAAGAACGGCTTTGATGGCTTTTTATCAAAACCCATACAAACGGCTCACCTTAACGGCGTGCTTAAAAAATTTATTAAAAATAGGTACCCGGAAGAGGCGGCAGCTATAGTACAGCAAAAACCGGAAGAAGCCGTTGATACCGAAGCCTTTTTAAAGGAATCGGGCTTTTACCTAAAAGCCTGTAAAGATTTTGTTCGCAGCCAAAAAGATATTATCGCTGAAATTACCGCCGCAGCAAAGACAAACGATTTTAAAACGGCCCATCGTTTAGCCCATACTTTAAAGGGCTTTGCCGGTATCCTTGAGGAGAAAACTTTGGCTGCCGCTGCCGCTAAAGTTGAAGCCGATTTAGCCCAAGAGATTATCAATGAAGATACTATAGCCCAGCTTAGCCAAGAAGTTACGTTGGCGCTGGCTAAAATTCAGAAAACTATCCCGGAAGATTTAACGGAGCAGCCGCAGGTGATATTAGATAAAGGCAAAGCTAAAGAGCTCTTTGACCGTTTAGCAAAGTTATTAGAGGCTAATAACTTTGGTGCGCTAGAATTTTGTGAAGAGCTTTTAACTATTCCGCAAAGCGCACAGCTTATCGAACAAATTGAAAATGTCGACTTTACCCTTGCAAGTAAAACACTTACGGAATTAAGAAAAACTTTGGAGGTATAACCATGACAAATTTAACTAATAAAAAACAATGCATTTTAATAATAGATGACAGCCCTGTACAACTAGCGGTGCTTGGCCATATACTAGCGCCTTCCTACGATGTTATGCTGGCTAAAAATGGCGAACTAGGCCTTAAATTGGCCGAAGAAAATAACATCGACCTTATCTTACTCGATTTAATTATGGAAGGTATGTCGGGCTTTGAGGTATTAGTTAAGTTTAAAGAATCGGCAAAAACACGGGCTATTCCCGTTATCTTTGTAACGGGCAGCGATAACATTGAGGACGAACAGAAGGGTTTACAACTTGGGGCAGTTGATTATATACGTAAACCCTTTATTGAAGAAATTGTTATCTTACGTGTGGGTTTACAGTTAAAGCTTATTAACCAAATGAAGACCATTGAAAATTTTAGCCTTACCGATAGCCTTACCGGTATTTGTAACCGCCACAGCTTTAATAAAACTATTCAAGAAATGTGGCTTACCGCCGCTGAAAGGCATGAACCTTTAAGTATGCTTGTCTTAGATATTGATAAATTTAAAAATTTTAATGATAAGCATGGCCATTTAAATGGCGATATTTGCCTAAAAACGGTAGCCCAAGCTATACAAAGTTATGTAGATGGCGGTAAAGGCCACGCTTTTAGGTGGGGCGGCGAAGAATTTGTCATACTCCTTCCTGCTACAGAGATAGACAAAGCCTTAACCATAGCCGAAGAAGTTAGAGAAAAAATTGCTGCCACACCGATACAGCTTAGGGAAGAAACTTGTTTTGTAACGGGAAGTATTGGGGCCGGCTCTATAAAGCCTACAGCTAATCTCAGCTTTGATGATGGCTTTAACAAATTTTACACCAATATCGATGAAGCTTTATACCAAGCCAAAGAGAATGGCCGTAACCGAGTTGAGCAAGCGCAAGTTTTATAGCTCTTTTATTATTTTTTGTAAAACACCGGCTGTTATTACCTCGCTAATATTCTCTACAAAGTGAATATTCTCTGGTTTATCACTAGCAAGACTGCCTCTTAAAATAATGGGCATTAAATCGTAGTCTAGTGAACCTCTATAAGTTGAAAGTACACAATATTCGGCGCAATAGCCGGTAATAATTAAGGTATCAATTTGTTCTTGCTGTAAATATTTAAGTAAATCGGTTTTATTAAAGCTATTACCATAGTGTTTAATTATACGTTTCTCTTCCGGTAATGGCTTTAATAAATCGATAACTTCAAAACCTGCCGTACCTTGCTCATTGCCGTCTTCTTTGTCTTCGTCTTGTATCCAAATAACTTTTTTATTATTTTCTCTAAATAAATCTAGTGCAAAATTAATGTAATCACTAGCCTTTTGCATAGATAACTCGGTTTCGCCCACATAAAAAGCTTTTTGCATATCAATTACTAACAAAGCTATTTTCATAAATTTTCCTTTTTTTACTTATTAAAAATTATATAATGAAGCGGCAAATAACTCCTTCACTTTAGCCTCATCATTTAATAATAATCCAATCAAAGTGCAGCTAAACTCGGCGGCCGTACCGGGCCCTCTACTAGTAATTAATTTACCATCTACCACTACCCTTTCCTCAAGGTAAGTACCAAAAGGCAGCATTAACTCTTTAAAGGCCCTGTTAGGAAAGCTGGTAAATTTTTTATCTTTAAGTAAATTTGTTTTACTAAGTACCACCGCCGGTGCGGCACAGATGGCCGCCACATAACCACCGTTTGCCGCTACCTCTTCTATAAAGCTTATAACCTTAGGGTTACCCGCTAAGTTAGCAGCGCTGGGCATACCACCCGGCGCTATTACAGCAACATAATTATTAGCTTTAATTTCATTTAGAAATAAATCGGCCACAAAAGTTATATGGTGATTACCGGCAACTTCTCTAACATTATTTGCGCTAATTAAATGCACTTCAAGGCCGGCACGCCGCAAAAAATCGGCCGGTGTAACGGCCTCTACTTCCTCAAAACCATCGGCTAATAATACAGCTACTTTAAGCATAACTATCCCCTAAAGCGAAAATTCGGCAATTTCATTATCTACCCATAACGACACGCGTTTGGTAGTAAATTTAATCACACAGTAATCGGGAGCAGTTTTATCGCCATAAATATCTTTAAACCAATCTAACCAGTATTTATCTTTGCTGGCTTGGTCGGTAAGCACTTCGGCCTCGCCCACAAGGGTGATGTTATCACTCTTAGTATAACAACAAATACTGGCCTTATTATTTTTTTGCAAACGTTTTTCTTTATTGGCCCCGATATTGGTAGTAAAGTAAAGCTCGGTAACGTTATCCGGCCTAACTAATGACACCGTCGAAACTGAAGGGAACCCATTTTCATCTATCACCCCCACACTAGCCGTAGTGCAGTTTTTAATAACATTATTTGCTTTTTCCAAAATTTTTTCATTCATAATATTTTTCCTTAATAATAAAGTTTATTAAATTGTAAATTCGGCAGCTTTGTCTTCTGCTCCAAAATATAAATTTGCTCTTTTAACAGTAAATTTAATAACACAGTAATTTGGGTCGGTTTTACCGCCGGTGTAATGCTCTATAAACCACTCTTGCCAGCATGTATCTTTAGTTGCTTGGTCAGTAAGCACTTCGGCCTCGCCCACAAAAGTAATGTTATTTTCCATATTGTAGTAAGATACACAGGCTTTATTACTTTTGGCTAAACGTCTTGCTTTATTACTATCGGTACTGGTAGTAAAATATAGCTCTGTAAGGCCTTCCATATCGGCCAACGATATAGCCGATGATGAAGGATAGCCGTTTTCATCTAACACCGCAAAACCCACATTGATGACCCCATATTCGGCATCTTTACTATCTTTAATAATTTTAATAGCCTTTTCCATCATTAATTTATCCATTTTAATTTCTCTCCTATAAATATTTATATTTAAAATAACGAGCTATCAACACCACTATCTTCTAGCAATTTCAAATGCTTATCTACTCTATCTTCAAAAATTTTAATAATTTCATCTGGATTACTATAAAGTTTTAAATAAAAATTGTCATTTAAATAATAAAGCCGTTGCTCAAAATTTTTATCACGAAAATTAGTTTTACTTAAATAATCATCTAAAGCCGGTATTCCTGTCTTATCAAAACCATATCTAAGACCAATTAACTCCTTATCATAGGTAAACCAAAGAGCAAGTTTTTTCCAGCTATGATGATAAAAATAAAACCACCAGCTGCCGTCCATAAAATAGTCAAGATGACTTGATAAAACCAAATTTTTTTTATCGGCTATATCTTGCATTAAAGGCACAAAACGCTCTTTAAAAACGACAAATTTAATTACATCTACCCGGCCGGCAAGGGTAAAAATAACCTTAAGATAATTTTCTTTTCGGGTAATGGTTTCTACCCATTCCTCTTCCATTTCGTGGTCGGTAAGTTTTTTAAAAAACACAATATAGTGCTTTAACATTGTATATAACAAAGGATTACCTTCAGCTGCACGCCGGCAAAATTTAAGCCATTGTAAATAAGATTCCGGCTGTATAAGATGTGCCCCGGGAAAGGTGTCATCTTCGGCGCCTCCTTCCCCATAAAGCGATACACTAAATACATCACGGCCCGGATGCTCCCTATAACCATTAAGCTGCTCTTGTAAAGTGCCGGCCATAAAGAGTTTAGATACCACTATCTTTTGTTGCTTACCGTTAAATAAAGAGATGCCATCTTCTTTTTCAATTTTTAAATTTACATCATCAAGATAAAATTTATCTTTAGGAATATTTACTATTTTTAAAAATAATTGTAAAAAACTATCACCTTTACTGTGTTTGCCGTTTGGGTTTAATAACGTGGCTAGCATACGCAAATGCACATCTTCTTTAATAGATAAATCTAACAATCCAAAATTATCAAATTGCTTTACGGTTTCTTGATTAAATCTTTCAAAATCTTTATTAAGCTCGGCAAGCTCTTGGATAAATGATTCTATTTTTTCCAAACCGCTTTACTCCTTTACCGCTACTACAATCATTCTTTCGGCATTATTATCGTAATTAATTCCTTGCAAATTACCAAAAAACTGTACATAACTAAAGCCGGCCTTTGTGAGCAACTGCCCCATCTCTACCGCACTATAAAGTTTGTGAGCGAAGGTGGTTTCGGTATATTTCCCGTCTTTTAAATAACCCCAGCGGTTTTGCACTCGGCTCCAGTTATCTAATATTTCGGCCATTACCAACATAATAGAGCCATCTTGGCCATCAAAGCATTGACTTTCGATAAAATTTTTAGCCAAAGTTTCTTTCCCTTCTATATCAATTAAAAACTTCCCGCCGGGTTTTAAACTGCGATAAACATTTTGCACTACTTTAAGCTCTTCGGCCGGCTCTTCAATGTAACCAAAGCTGGTAAAAAAGTTATAGATAAAATCGAAGCTGTTATCTAAATAAAAATTACGCACATCGGCTTCGTGCCAATTAATATTATAATCATGCTTTTTACTTTTAGCTTGAGCAATGGCTAAATAACTTTTAGATAAATCTACCCCGCTTACTTTATAACCTAACTTAGCAAACTCGATGGCATGACGGCCAAAGCCACAACAATGGTCGAGCACCGTCATACCTTTACGCAGGCTGCATAAAGTAACCATCTCTGCCACATCTAACGAGGTGCGGTTAAGCCTGTCTGGGTCAAACATCATCTCTTCAAAATTAAGCCAAAAATTGTCATCATCAAACCATTCTGTCATTAATTAACCCTATTTTTCCTCTTATTATTGTAACACGGTTTCAGCCTTAAGTCAACTAAAATAACTAATTAAACTTAGCGAAATTATGAAAAGAAATCGATTTTAACTGGTTTTAGCAGCCGATAAAGTTTACGGCTAACTATAATAGCCACTAAAACAACAAATAAAATAATAAAAAAACTGTTTAAAGATGAATAAACTAAGCTATCGAATACCGTATGAATAAATATGGCATAAATTAAGCCATATTTATAACTCACTAATATTAACGATGTAAGCAAATGCAAAGGTAAAACGGTTATTAACCTTATAAAAATTATATCTAAGCTTGAGTTTAAATGTAAAGTATTTTCGGCAAAAGAAAAAGTTAAAGCTAAAATAATGACTAATAATAATTTATCGTTGATAGCAGCTTTTTTATTATTTAAAGCTAAACAACAAATAAAATATTTAGCTGCTACCTCCGGGATAGCAGTTAGCAATAAAATATCTAAGACGGTAAATAAATTAAAATCTAAAATATTAATTATAAAATTAAATAAAGCAACTATTAAAAAATAAATAAACCCTAAAGCTAAAGCTTTAAAAAAAAGTTTAGATTTCTTAAAAATAAAATAAGTTAAAATAAACAATATTAAATTTACTGTAGTTAATACAATTAAATTAATTACTAAATTAATAATGCACCTCTATGACTCTATTATAGCACAAATTAACCAATTTGTATTATTTTTTAAGCAATATCATAAGCCAGCACAACTACAGCTATTTTACTTGCACCCATTTTATAAAGTAATTTAACACATTCGTTACAAGTAGCGCCGGTAGTTAAAATGTCATCTAGTAAAACTATCTTTTTTGGAACTTTATTTACTTTTAATTTAATAGTACCTTTAATAGCTTCCAGCCGTTCGGCACGATTTAACCCCTTTTGTTCTTTATTGCTTTTCTTAATTAAATATTTATTAATTTTAAAACCCTTATGATTAAGATAACTCAGCAAAGCTAAAAAACTGCTGTTACGATTACTGGTAGGGGCAGCCACGATAGCATAACCATCATTAATATAACTTTGCAGGGTATCCTTTAGTGCGGCGGCAAAATAATATTTTAAATTATAAAAAGACTTAAATTTAAAATTAATTAATAACTGCCTAATATCATCTTTATAGTAAAAAAGCGGGACAAATTCATCAAAATAATCGTGGTTAAGCTGTTTATTAAGCTGCTGTTTGGTTAATTTCTCGGCACAACTAGGGCATACAGCGTAGTTATTAGCCATAAGTTTACTGCATAAACTACATTTATTGGGGAATAAAAAGGTAATAACTTTTTTAAAACTAATTTTATAACGTTTCATCTACTGTAGCGGTTAAATCGATAGCCCCTGTCGTGCCGGTAATGGTTACCTTTACCACGTTACCGGCCGTTAAATGAGCGGCGCTTTCGATGAGGGTAAGGCCGTCAACCTCTGGGGCTTGGCTATAAATACGGCCTAAATATAAATTACTGCCTTTAATGGGTTCTTCAATTAAAGCATCGTAACTATGGCCAAGATAACGTTTTAATTGATTTCGGCTAATAATTTGCTGCTGCTCGTTAAAAATACCTAATCTTTGCTTAGCTAACTTACTACTTACCGCTAAATTTTTATTACCGGCCTCTTTGTAGGCAGCCGTTCCTTCTTCGCGGCTGTAGGTAAAACCGGCGGCATAATCGAGTTTAGCTTTGTGGATAAAATTTAATACATCATTAAAATCTTCTTTCGTCTCTCCCGGGAAACCAAATAAAAAGGTAGAACGAATAACTGCTTGAGGCAGTTTGGTTCTAATAGCATCAATTAATTTGAGATAACTTGCGCTATCACCATTACGGCCCATATTTTTTAACACTTTACTGCCGGCATGCTGAAAAGGTATATCAAAGTAAGGTAAAAAG
>WRBN01000073.1 GCA_009784515.1 Spirochaetaceae bacterium
AAAACTAAAATACCTCCTATAATGGCAAAGCCCATAATAATCAGCCTTCACGTTCTTCCAAGCCCAATACATTACTGTTAGTTCATTATACGACAATCTTTTTTCAGAGATATTATCTCCAGTATCATCACCAATAATATCTGGTTTATTTTCACGTTTATCGTACACCGCTCCGCAACGTACAGGTACAAAAAGAGGGTTATCTATTACTTCACTATCTAAATCGATACGATGAGATACAAATATTTTTATATCTTTCATTTGCCTTATTTACCTTTTAACAATATTATTAAACACTTCAAATGCTCGCATAATAGCGTTATCCATATTATAGTATTTATAGTCAGCCAACCTACCGCATAAAAAAAAGTTAGGGAATCCTTGTAAATTAGCTAAGTATTTGTTATACATAACAGTGTTCACATCAGTTAAAATAGGGTAGTATGGCTCTAAGTCATCACCATCTTTTACCTGTAATGGGTACTCGTAGGCTACCGTAGTAACACCCTGTATATTTTGCACAGGTAATTTTTTATACTCGGTTATACGGGTATACCCTTCGGCACTAGGGTAAGCAACTACGGGAGCAATCTGAAAACTATCAACTTGTTTAGTTTGATAATCAAACCGGAGCGAGCGGTAGGGCAGCTGTCCATAACTATATTGTAATAGCTCGTCTATAGCACCAGTATACACTACTGGAATATGAATCTGTTGGTTATTAAATAAAATTTTTTTGCTTTCAGTGTTAATTTGCAAATAACTTAAGGCATCTGTATTAAGCCTTACTTCAATATTTTTGTGATTTAATAATCCAGTAAAAAATTGTGTAAACCCATTTTTAGGCATAACTTGATAAGTATCATCAAAATAAGCATTGGTATAATCTAATCTAACAGGTACCCGCTTTAGTACGCTGACATCAATTTCTTCAGGAGGAATACCCCACTGCTTGGCTGTATAAGGACGATAGTCTATTTCAAATAATTTTTCGGCATATTGCCTAATTAGCAGGTCATCACATCTCAGTAGCTCAACAATAGTTACACTTTTTTGCTCACCATAACAAATCTTTAAATGCTGCTTCAAGTTTTCGGCTTCTTCTTGATTATAAAGCATATCAATGGTGGTTAGGTTAAACGGCGATGGTGAAACAATATCGTCCATTACTGCAGCACATTGTAAGCGATAATCGACCCAGTCGCCGTACTTGATAATAAAGTCAAAAACCTCTTTATTGTTAGTATGCAATGTGTGTGGTCCATAATGTTGCACTAAAATACCATTATCATCTATCTCATCGTACATATTACCAGCAATATGGTTTCGCCGTTCTAATATCAGCACTTTTTTACCTTGTTCGGCAAGCTTACGGGCTATCACACTACCGCAAAAACCACTCCCAACTATAAGGCAGTCAAAACTTGAAATATCCAAACTCTTAACTTCCTCTTTTACAAAAATCATCAATTTGTTTTAAACAAAAATCAAACATATCTGCCGACTGCAAGGCTTCTTTATACCAATCCACTGTAAACTTTATGGTCTCATCTAAAGTTAAACGTGCCTGCCAGTCAAGCATCACATAAGCTTTGGTAACATCAAGATTTAATAACTGGTTTTCGTGCACAAATACACCGGCTGATTTATCAATGACGACTCCTTCCCCATAATATTTTACCAGTTTGCTGACTACTTCCCACACAGTTTTATTAGAAGCCAGCGGTGGCCCAAAGTTAAACTCAGTAGCATATTTTACTGGCTCCTCTATTAACTTTTGACCAACACGTAAATATCCTACCAATGGTTCAAGTACATGCTCCCACGGCCTAGTGGCATTGGGACTTCGTATTTCTATATCACGTCCTTCTTCGATGGCTTTGATACAATCCGGTACAAGACGATTATCACTCCAGTCGCCACCACCTACGACGTTACCCGCACGCACCTCAGCTACTGCTTTACCGTGTTTAGCATAATCGTTAATATTAAAATACGAACTTCGATACGAAGAAATTACTAATGAAGCAGCTCCTTTAGAAGCTGAATAAGGGTCATATCCGCCCATTCGGTCAGTTTCTTTGTAGCCCCATATCTGCTCAATATTTTCGTAACATTTATCTGAAGTTATCATCACCACTGTTTTAATAAAATCAAACTTTCGACATACTTCCATCACGTTAACCGAGCCTAAAATATTAGTTTCGTAAGTGTATTTAGGGTCGACATAAGCCGTTCTTACCAATGCTTGCGCACCTAAATGAAAAATAATTTCGGGCTTATATTTTTCAACTACCGCTTCTAATGTATCAAAATTACGCAAGTCGCCGCGTTCATCAGCAAATAAATGTTTTTTTAGGTGTGAGGCGTAATAATTGCCTTTGGGTGAATAAGGGTTTAGCGCATAGCCCACTACGTTTGCTCCTAATGAAGTTAGCCAAACCGATAGCCACGAACCCTTAAACCCCGTATGCCCCGTAACTAATACAGTTTTACCCTTGTACACGTTGTTAAAATTTTCCATTCTCTTTCCACCAACTTATAGTTTGTTTTAAACCTTCGTTTAACGTAAACTGGGGTTGCCACCCTAGTGAACGCAGCTTTTCGTTATCGCCACACACAAAAGGGTCATCATAACTTGGAGGAACTACTCCCCATAATACTTTCGATTTTGACCTAGTGAATTCTACAATTCTTTCAACAATAGCTCGTAACCTTACCGCCTCGCCCGAAGAAATATTAACTGCACCCACCATATCACTCTCAAACAAAGTGACAATACCCATCGCCATATCGTAAACATGCAGGTAATCAACTTGCTTTACACAATCAGAGACCCTCACATCTTCATTCTTTAAACACGATAATATTACTGCCGGCACAATACGCTCAGGCTTTTCAAATGGGCCATAAAGATTAAAGATACGAGCTGTTTTAAACGCTATATCGTTTTGAGCTGCATACTGATTCCCCACCACATCTAAAGCCGCTTTCGCTTTCCCGTATATAGAGTGATTAGTAATTGGCGTGGCATTTTCTTTAAAGTAGCCGTAAGAAAAATCGTATTCAGAGACACTACCAGCCATTAAAAAACGTTTGCCGCCGTTCTCTTTAAACCACTTTAACATATCCAACGACAAAGATAACCACTCCATATTGAGATTAGATTTATGTAGCCCTTTGCCCACATACCACGCCAAATGGATACAATCCGTAAACTTATATTCTTCCATAAAAGTTTTAACGGCTTCACGGTTATTAAAATCTAAATCACACTGCACAATTTTTTCGTTATTGGTCTGTAAAGAATTGATACTTGGAGCATATACGGTATACCCTCGTTGCACCATTTCAGCAGTAACATTGCGCCCTATAAAGCCCGTTGCCCCAGTAATAAGAATTTTTTTATCCATTATTTATTCCATACAGCCCAAACTGCCTTACCTTTCGACCACATATTGGTTAAATCATTTTTATCTTTTAAAGTATCCATCGCTTGCCAAAAACCGTCGTGTTTATAGGCGTTAAGTTGACCTTCATTTGCTAACATCTCTAGCGGCCTTCGCTCCAAAATAGTACCCTTGCCATCCTTTAAATAATTAAAAACTTCGCTCTCCATCACAAAAAAACCACCGTTAATCCAACCACTACCTCCCTCGGCCTTTTCTTTAAAAGATAAAATAGTTCCATCATTCTCCATATCCAACACCCCAAAGCGCCCGCTTGGTCGCACCGCTGTAAGTGTAGCGTATTTACCTGCTTTTTCATGATTTTTAACTAATTCGGTAACATCAACATCACTTATACCATCACCATAAGTTATCATAAACCGCTCTTTACCAATATAATCTCTAGCAGCTAATAGCCGCCCACCAGTCATGCTATCCTGCCCAGTGTAAAGCATAGTAACTTTCCAATTTTCAGTTCTATTTTTATGTAACTCCACTACGTTACTTGCCATATCCACCGTAACATCACTATAACGCGAGTAATAATTAATAAAATAATCCTTTATAATATGCGATTTATACCCAGTAAGCACAATAAACTCATTAAAGCCGTAATGCGAGTATATTTTCATAATGTGCCAAAGAATAGGGTGTCCACCAATTTCAACCATTGGTTTAGGCACTAGGTTGGTCTCCTCTGAAAGACGCGTACCCAAACCACCTGCTAAAATAACTACTTTCATAAGTCTACCTTTATAATAAATATTAAAATTTACACTCAACGCTACTCGTTTATTCGTTTTTAATAAAAAAACAATGACGTTAGTGTTACTGTAGCACATAACATGTTTTTTGTCTATACTAAAAATATAGAGTGGCAGTGAATAAAAAATAATGTTATATACGAAATGCTTTAGTTTTCGTTATCTTATTGCTATTTTTTGGTCTTTAAATTTTGCTATTTTTTAAGTTATGGACTAACTCTATTCTTTGTCCATTACCGCAAGTAAATAAATATTTTAGATATTTCTTTATGTGATTTTTATCTATTTTTATTTAGATGCTGTTTAATCAACTCCCATTCCGCTTGCCACAACGGTTTTTTTTTGTTACAATATTAACTATGAAAATTACCATTATCGGTGCCGGCTATGTTGGCTTAGTGGGTGCTGTTTGTTTTGCCGAGCAAGGCCACAATGTACTTGCGGTGGAAATTAATGAGCCAAAACTTAATAAACTTAAAAAAGGTCTAAGCCCTATCTATGAAAAAGATTTAGAGCCACTCTTACAAAAGGCTTTGGCTAGTGGTAAGCTTAGCTTTACTGCCAGCATAAAAGAGGCGGCAAATTTTGCCGAAATTATTATGCTTTGTGTGGGTACACCTCAAAGCGATGATGGGCAAGCCGATCTGCGTTATATTCAGCAGGCGGTAGAAGAAATAGCTCGCTATAGTACCGGTTATAAACTCATTGTCGAAAAATCAACGGTGCCGGTAGGTACGCACAAGCAAATCATCGACTGGATAAAAAACATTAACCAAAATTTACAGACTGATGTGGCTAGTAATCCCGAGTTTTTACGTGAAGGTCTTGCTGTGAAAGATTTTATGCAGCCAGATCGTATTGTATGCGGGGTGGCTAGTGATAAGGCTAAAGCTTTACTTAACGAGCTTTACCAGCCTTTTATTAAGCAAAATGTAGCTATTATCTTTACTAATGTGGCTTCGGCCGAACTTATCAAGCAAGCGGCTAATAGCTTTTTAGCTACTAAAATTAGCTATGCCAACATGTTGGCCGAATTATGCGAAAAAGTTGATGCTAACATTAACGATGTAACACACGGTATTGGTCTAGATGCACGTATTGGTAGTAAATTTTTACAGGCAGGTATTGGTTATGGTGGTAGCTGCTTCCCTAAAGATATTGCCGCTTTTATCCGTACCGGCGAGGAACACGGCCTTAATTTAGGGTTGCTGCGCGAAACGGCCTATATTAATGCCCGCCAGCGTGAGCGTTTTATTAATAAAATTAAAATTAATATTAACCCGCTCTTTAATAAAAAAATTGCTTTGTGGGGACTGGCCTTTAAGCCCGACACCGATGATGTGCGTGCAGCACCGGCTATTTATTTAGTAAAAGAACTGCTGGGTAATCAAGCGCAGGTACGATTGTATGACCCTAAAGCGATGACTAAATTTAAAGAACATTTTAATGAAAGTGCCAACTTAACTTATTTTGATGATATGTACGAAGCTGTAAAGAATGCCGATGGTTTAGTGTTAGTTACCGAATGGCCGCAATTTAGTGAGGCCGATTTTGCTAAAATGAAAGAGCTTATGACCGGCCGTCATATCTTTGATGCGCGTAATGCTTTAAATAGTGCTGTTCTTAAAGAATTAGGCTTTAATTATGTAGGTATGGGTAGGTAAATGGGTTTAAATGCTTATTTACCTCTTACGTTTTCCTTTCAATAAAACCAACCCATACGGCATTATATTTTTAAGTACTTTCTTTAAAGTAAGTCTATTAAGTTTGGCTCTAAAACTATCCGGCGGGTCGATGTGCCAGCCAATTTTAGCTGCGTAGCTAAGGTAAAGCTTTGTAAATTGCGTGTTTATTATTCCGCGCCATGGAGCAAAGCGCCCGCCAAAGTGTACAAGTTTTGGTATGTAATTTTCTTTCATTTCGTTTTCTAGACCAAACGATTTATAAAAGATGTGTGTGTTAAAGTTGGTTATATCGGTAATGTCAAAGCTAAGCATAGGCAGTAAATAGCAAAGAAAGTTATAGTGTAAACTGAAATAAGCTCTGCTAGAAGGACCATCTTGTAAAGCTAAATAATTTAAAGCGTCTTGGTCAGAATTAACAAGTCCCTTCCCATTAAATTCGTGGAGAAATGATAATGCTCTTTGAGTATAATTATGCTGTTGCCAATAATGATTGTTTATTACTAACACACCTGAATTAACATAATTATTTTCTTCATGTAAATTAAAACCCAGTTGATAAAAAAAATTATAAAGCTTTTTGGCGCCAATATTTGCCGGTGGGCGAGTAAAATGAAAAAGGTCTTTCTCGTTAAAGGCTGCATAGGCCTTTTCTTCCAAATTAATGTCGAAAAGTTCACTTAAATCGCCTAGCACTAAAATATCACAATCAAGATAAATTAATTTGGGTACATTGGGTAGTAATTGTGGAATAAGCACTCTAAACATATTTTCTTTGGGTCGTTTATTAACCAACTTAGGAATGCTGTCATAGTTTTCTTGAGTTAAAAAAATAACTTCAATGCCTGCTAAGGCTGTTAAGCTGCTTAGTTTATCGTTAATAAATTTTATATCTTTTTTGGTTAAATTGTAGGTAAGTAAGCAAAATTGGTACTGCGCGCCTTCAGCAGCATTTTGTAAAGCCGAAAACATAGTAACGGTGGCTTGCTTAACAAAAGCGCTATTAAGTGATAAAGCAATAGGAATAATCATAAGTCTTTCCTCGTTTAGTTTTTATTTTGGTTTTTCATTACAATTAAGCCGTAGGGAGTCATATTTTTGATAAACTTTCTAAATGTAAATTGCTTAAGTTTAATTTTAAAGCTTCCCGGCGGGTCGATGTGCCAACCAATTTTAGCGGCATATTCTCTATAAAGCGGCGAAAAGAACGAGGTGCTACCTTTCCATGGTTTATTTTTGCCTACATAGTGCACAATATGCGGTTGATAGTTAGCCGTCATTTCGGCTTCCAAATTTAAGGCTTTATACAAAAAGCGGATACGTGGGTCGGTAATGCGGGTCATATCAAGGTATTGGCTATGAAAATTATACGACCAGCTAATATAAATACGACTGGCAGGGCCGTCTTGTAATGCTAAATAGTTTAAGGCGTCTTGATCGCTGTAAACTAAGCCATTCCCATTAAGTCTGGTTAAAAACTTTAACGCTCTTTTGGTATAATTATGGGCTGCCCAATAATCGTTATTTATAACCAATATACCGCTGTTAATGTAATGATTTTGCTCATTAAATAAATCAAAGCCTTCTTTATAGTATAGGTCAAAAATTCGTTTGACATTGTAATTACTAAAGGGATTTTTAATTAGCTCAAAAGTTTTTTTCTCGCTGCAGGCGGCATAAGCTTTGCCTTCAATGGAAGTGTTGTAAAGTTCTGTTAAATCTTTAAGTACTAAAATATCGCTATCAAGGTAAATTAACTTAGGAATATGAGGTAAAAGCTGCGGTAAAAATACTCTAAACATATTCTCTTTAGAAATCTTATTAACCAAGACCGGAATATCGGCGTAATTTTGCTGCGAAAGATAAATGACTTCTAACCCGGCAAAAGCTTCAAAGCCGCTTATTTTGCCGCTAATATATGCTTTATCATTGTCGGTTAAATCGTAAGTAAGTAAGTAAAAATAATATTGTGTGCTTCTATGAGCATTTTGCAAAGCCGAAAACATCACTACCGTCGATTGTTTAGTAAAAGCGCTATTTAATGATAGGGCAATAGGAATAGCCATAATTAATCTCCTTTTTATTTCAATTTGCACACTTATAAAGGTGAGGCGTTTATATTGTACGCGCCTTTCGCCATTTAATCAAACCATAAGGGGTAAGGGCTTTAAGCGATTTTTTAAAATTAAGACGTTTAAGTTTTGCTTTAAAACTGGTTGGCGGAGTTATGTGCCAGCCAATTTGGGCGGCATAGGCAAGATAATGCTCTGCAAAGGCGGTATTAGCCCCATTCCATGGCTTGCGGGCTGCTATATAATGCACAATGTGGGGCCGGTAATTTTCTTTCAGCTGATTTAATAAATTAAGGGACTTAAATAAAAAACGTGTTTCGGCAGCATTTATACGGTTAATATTAAAAAGTGGGCTAAAAAAGTTGTAGCTAGCACTTAAAAAGTGGCGACTTTGTGGCCCATCTTGTAACGCTAAGTAATTAAGAGCATCTTGCTCAAGATGGACCAGATTGGGAGCATGTTGAGTTAAAAACGCTAAAGCTCTTTGAGTATAATTATGCTCTCGCCAATACACCGCATTAATAACCATTACTCCTGCATTAACGTAGTGAGTTTGCTCGTCTAGTAAATCGAACCCAAGCTCATAAAAAAAATCGAATAAGCGTTTGGTATCGTTATTAATTAACGGTGGTCTAATAAAATTATGCACCCCCTTTTCGCTAACGGCGGCGTAAGCTTTGCCTTCAAGATTAATGTTGTATAGTTCGGTTAAATCATTTAAAATTAAAATATCGCTGTCAAGGTAAATTATTTTGTCAATTTCGGACAAAAGGTTGGGAACAAAAAGCCTAAAAATAATCTCGCGAGCTTTATTATTAATGCTGGGGATTTGGGTATAATCGGCATCACTAAAATAAATTACTTTTACCCCCGCGCAGGTAGTGTACTTTGTGGTAAGTTGCTCTATAAAACTTTCATCGTCTCTGGTTAAATTGTGCGTAAGAAGGTAAAAATAATATTGTGTACCGGCGGCGGCATTAGCAAGGGCTGAAACTATAGCTACAGCAGTTGGTTTAGTGTAAGCGCTATTTAGAGATAAAACGATAGGAATAATCACAGTTACTTCTCCATTAACTTTCTTTTTAATGATAATAGTTGATGCGGAGTAAGGAGTTTAAGGTATTTTTTAATAATTAAAATACATAGCCAGCTGTTAAGGGCTTTGGTTAAAGCCTTTTCATTAAGAGGCTGCCGGCAGATAATGCCGGTAATATTCTTAGCAAGCTTACGTGAAAATCCACGCTGCTGCATAGCTTCTCGAAGAATCTTCTCATTATGCTGGCCGTCATAAAGAGCTAAAGCCTTAAAGAGTTGATAAAAATCATTTAACAAAGCTTGATATTTTACTTTAATAGAGGGCTTTCTTACTATGGGTCTTGTTTTATAATCTATAGCCTTAAAAAATAATTTTAATCCTATAAAATAAACAAATTCGTTGGCTTTATGGTTAGTCATAAAACTTATAATCTCTTTGGTTACTACAGAATAACTTTGGTAACTTTGTGTAAGGTGGCTCAGATTTTTATTAGTGATTGTGCTGCCTTGCCGTATTCTATAGTAATAACCAACTTCATTAATGCAAGCAGCCTTTTGGACTAAACTAAGCCACAGTATAGTTAAAAAATCTTGATGAAAAATTTTCTCTATAAAGAATAAATTATTCTCTAATAGAAAATCGTGCCTAAAAAGATAAGTCCAGTGTACATTACTATTAACACTATTAGTAAAATTTTTTAGTTCAATTTGTGTGTTAAAGATAGTAATAACCTCATTTGTTCTCATTAAATTATTGGCCACAAAGTTTAACTGCCCGGTTTTGTTTTCTATATCAAAATTCGGTACCTCTTTGTTGCCAAAAACCGTAACTTTAAACATTAATACATCTAATTGATTAACTTTGGCCGCTTTGTAAAAACGTGCGACGGCCCCGCTTTCTATGGTATCATCACTATCGATAAACCATACATATTCACCTTTAGCTTCTTTTAACCCGGTATTCCGTGCTGCTCCCTGCCGCCTATTTTCGGTATGAGTAATAATACGTATGCGGCTATCTTTTTTAGCATAAGCTTCAGCTATGGTACGGCTGCCGTCTTGCCCTAAATCATCTATTAAAAGTATCTCCATTTCGGCCATATCTTGGCTTATAAGGCTATCAAGGCATTCGGCAAAGTATGGTTCTACATTCCAA
>WRBN01000074.1 GCA_009784515.1 Spirochaetaceae bacterium
CCAATTTTTCGATTAAAGCCGCCTCACCTCCCGCAAAAGCCGCTTTTACCTGTTCGGCTACCACCTGATTAGCTTGCCCGGCCTCACGCTCGGCTAAATTTTCACCCACACAAAGGATAACTCCTAAATCGTGCTTGCGGGCCAACTTAAGCTTAGCATTAACGCTGCTATCGCTTTCGTTGTAATATTGCCGGCGTTCACTGTGCCCAACTATCACACTAAGCACGCCCAGCTCTTTTAAAGCCAGCACCGATACCTCGCCGGTATAAGCGCCGTCTTCGTGGGCCGCCATATTTTGGGCGGCCACATAAATATTACTGTCTTTAGCAATATTACTGTCTTTAGCGGCTTGCAGCACCGCCGGCAAAGCCACAAAACTAGGAGCTACCACCACCATATTAGTGGTATTACTTACTAAAGGCATTAAACTTTGCATAAAAGCCACTGCCTCGCTTGGGGTTTTATTAAGCTTCCAGTTACCGGCAATAATTTTTTTACGCATTTAAATAAATCTCCTTTAGTACCCACTATATTGGTTATATAATTGCACAATTTTACTATTTGGTCAAGCAGCTTTTTTTTAAAAAAGAGATTGTCGTGTTTTTTAGCCCTTTCCCTCTTGCTTAACTTTAATAAAAAATGTAAGATAACACGAGTGTTAATAAACACGGGCCGTTAGCTCAGTTGGTAGAGCAACAGACTCTTAATCTGTGGGTCGCAGGTTCGAACCCTGCACGGCTCAATTAATAAATTTTTATTTAGCTGCAATTATCAAATTGGAATAATTTATTTATATTCTAAATCACCCTTAAATATAATAGGAATAAGCAAAACTCTCCGGCGGAAAGTTTTGCTTATAAAAAAAGAGTCTTGTATAAAAAATTAATTAGTGCAGGCGGGAAGCATAAATTTTTCTAATAATTTTACTTTATCACTCACACTACCGGCCTCGTTATCACCAAAAGCTTCAAATTCTTTGCCGCCAATCTCCATCGCTCTGTCAAAGGTTTGGCCAAATTTTTCCTCGCCATATTTTTTTATAAATATGGCACAAGCTTTAGCAAACTTTTCTACGCTATAAAAACCTTTCTCACAATCTTCTAGCTCATTACATAAGTAGCAGCCTTCTAGGTCTTTTTCTTGGGCACATTTAACATTGGGGCAAACTTTCTCTTGATTAGCGGTAGCGTACGAGCACCAATTATAGCCGCTGCGGCAGCCGCCACAACGCTCGGTATAAGGACAATAATCGCAATGCAACCCGCAAACCGAGCGCGGATTTAACCCCACACGTGCTTTTTTAGCCATTTCAGCAACCAAAGTCTTACAATGTTCTATCCTAGCTCCATTATCGCCTTGTTCTTTATCAAAGGCATATTTATTAAGAATTTTGCAAGGAAAATCTAAACATTCACCACAAAAGCGCACATCTTTAGCAATAGCACACTGAGCAACTTCACACTCTCCACCGGCAGATGACCAAAAAGGTTTGCCCTCACTAGCAATACAACCTTTACAACCATGTTTTTCTTTATAATCACACTCGGCACATTTTAAACCACAATAACTATCAAACATATTTTCTCCTTTGTAGCATTATAACAAAATTATCGACTAAATATAATATAGTCTTTATTTTATAGCTTTCTTTTTAATAGGAAAAAGCAAATCTAATTGCATATCACCTTGCCCGCTAAAGTGCTCTTCAAGGCAATGGTCCATATCGTCTTCGCAAGGCGAGCAGCGGATAGCCTGCCAATCACTTTCATAGTGCGCGCTGGCCTCTATCCACTTGTTAAGCAGAGTCCAGTGGTCAAAATCGCCCATTTTAATGGCATGGGCTGCGTATAAACCTCCGTTAAAGCTGCGTTTTACATAAGGTGGCGGTACGTCTATATGGGACGGAATGGTAACCCACATTTGGTATTTATGCGAATTTTCACCAACAGCCGTTGCTCCCTGTGAACAATCAAAACCAAAATAACGTATATCGGGTTTAATTTGATGTAAGTTATTTTTTTTAACAAAATTATCCAAAAGCTCAATGGCTTTATCTTCACAATTATCTCCGGCAGCACTCACAGCGGCTACGATTAGTGGCGGTAAATAAATTACTCTAACATCGGTTAACTTACTTAACTTTTTATCGGCCTCATTTAATTTTTCCATCGCTAAATTATCCTTAACATTTTTAAGTTGATTATCAGGAAAAGAGAGCGAACCGATAACGGTAAGTGTTTCTTCACTAAAAGGCAAGCGGGTAGCTAAATTGATAGTAGTTTTATCATTTATCTCCTTAACAAACCTATTTAAAATAGCTTTAATCGTAGAAAGAGCCGTAATTTCTTTATCAAGCCGGCTTATATTTTGCTGTAGCACCAAAGTTATTTGGCGGGCTTCATCATTATTAACTATCTCAATTATCTCTTTTACAGAAATACGTAATTTACGCAAGATAATTATTAATTTAAGATTATTTAGAGCATTTTCATCGTAAACTCTGTAAGCGTAATCATTTTTGCGCAAGCTTTTTATTAAACCAACTTGCTCGTAATAACGCAGCATACGCGCCGAAATACCGTAATCTTTAGCTACTTTAGTTATGGCTAATAGCTCCATCTTAACCTTTGCCCCCCTTTCTTAACTTTACTATAAAGTACGACACGGTGTCAAAGTCAATGGTTTTAATGAAATATTTTTGACTACTTTTTATTTTATTGATTATCTACAAGTCTTCTATTTTGTAGTTATTAAACCCCTCGTAGTGGTAGCTGGTATCAATCCCTTTCATGTAAACGGCACGCTCATCACTCGGGGTAACCAAAGCTTTTTTTAATAAATATTTAATTTCGGTATCTTTTATCGGGCTGCGTTCCATCGCCAGCAAGTAATCGGTTTTGTCTATTTTATCCCAATCCACCACTTGTTTAATTTCTTGTTTAAAAATTAAATCCAACCATATCCGCATTGTACGGCCGTTACCCTCTCTAAAAGGGTGGGCAATGTTCATTTCTACATATTTTTGCACAATTTCATCAAAATTCCTCTGCGGCATTGCATCGATATGTTTAAGCGAACTATCTAAATACATTAAAGGGGCAAATCTAAAACTGCCTTTAGCAATATTTACCTTACGTTGCTCACCGGCAAAGTTATAAATATCGGTAAATAAAAATTTATGCAACCGGCATAACCCCTTAAAAGTGCCTACTTCTACCCGGTTAATAGCCCCGCTATCAAAAAGCTCCTTAGCCTTTTGCTTGCTTAACCTTTCTTCGGCCCGCTGCAAATCGGCCTGATTAGTTATACCAAGTTTATTATCTAAAAGCATAGTACCTCGTTTGCTTTAAGCTGATTAATCTTTGTTAAGTTCTTGCCATAAATCGTTGGCTATCGCACTGCCTATAGCAGCCGGCTTAATATAATAACTATCTTTAACAGGAAAAACAGTTTCGGTTTGCTCCGTTTTACCTAGCTGCCACAAAGTAAGTAAATCATCGCCGCGTGTTAAAGACATCGCCCCTTGTGCATATAAATTATTTACACCATTAATATCATCGTTAAGCATACCGCTTAGCACAAACACATCACGGCCATTCTCTAAGGCAAAATCGGCGGTAATCATCGCTCCGCTGCGGACGGGAGCATCGGCCACCAGCACACCGCGGCTAAGGCCGGCCACAATACGGTTGCGGGCCGGAAAGTTTTGCCGGTACGGCGGGGTATCGGGTTCGTACTCGCTTAACAGTAAGCCGCCGCTATCAATTATTTGGGCCGCTAAATTTTTTTGCGAACTGGGATAGATATTGTTAAACCCACTGCCCAGCACAGCGATGGTATGGGCCTTAACCGCTAAAGCGGCCCGATGAGCCACCCCATCAATCCCCACCGCTAAGCCCGAAACTATACTATCAAGGCCACCGGCGCATTCCCGCACAAAAAAAGCCGTTTGCTGTTTACCCTCTAGGCTGGGGTGGCGCGTGCCCACTACCGCTAAGTTAGCGTCGTCTTGAGCGGGCCAATGCCCCCAACTGTAAAGCACAAAAGGTGGGTCGTAAATATTCGCTAAAGTTTTAGGATAACGTTCATCAAAGCGTGAAATTACTTTGATACCTCTATTTTGCAGGCCATTGGCTAAATTTAAAGCCATATCATAAAAGCTGGCCCCGTCAAAATTTGCCAGCCGTTCATTACGTGTTTTGGTAAATTTAAGGCCAATATCCAAATTAAATAAATCGTTTACTCGCAATTTTTTAAAGCTATCGGTATCTTTAATAAAAACAGCCAGCACATATTTTTCCAACGGGTTAAGCAGAGGGATTAAACTAATGGCTAACGCCAGCAAATTATCCATTTATCTTCCTTTAACGCATAGCGGCTAAGGCCGTCTCGCGGTTGGCCCTAGCCCGTGCCACCACAGCTTCGTCACTGCTGGTAGCTATAATATTATTAAGCAAGGTGGCCGCCTCATTAAAGTTGCCCAGTCCGGCCGCCACATGGGCCTGCACAAACATGAGCTCGGTATTGGGGCGCACCTGCGGCACAAGACGGTTTAAAACGGCCCTAGCCGCCGGAAAATCTTCAAAAAAGTAGGCGTAAGTGATAGCTAAAGCATATAAAGCATCTAAATGATTTTCATTAAGCTGCACCGCTACCTCCAGCGAGCGTTTAGCCTCCGTACGGTTTTGCCAAATTAGCTCATCATTCGTATGGGTTAAGGCTACCTGCCCCAAAGCTAAGGCGCGCTGATAATGTAAGTTAGCATTAAATGGGTCTATCTCGATGGCACGGGTAAAAGCACGGGCAGCATCGGCATACATAAAACTTTCCATAAATCTAAGCCCTAACATAGTTTGCGTGCGTGATAGCCGTAGGTTACGGTCGATAATATCATCGATGGCAGCAATTTGCCGGTTAATTTCGGCCGTTAAACGTTCAATTTCGGCGCTATTATCGATACGCGCCGCCTCGTTGGCTAGCTCCAATCGCTCACGCTGGCCCCACTCGCGCAAACTGCCGATGGGCTCGGCATCACGGGGGAAAAGCTCTTCCCGCATAGGGTTACGGCAAGCAAGCAAAGTTAAGACGGCAAGGGCCATTAATAAATAGTTCATCTTTAATTTTTACCATAAAATTTGTTTAATGACTACTCCCCATCGGTATTACGGGGGTGATGTTTATGGTGCACCTCCGCCAGTTCTTTATGGTTAAGATGCGTATAAATCTCGGTAGTAGTTAAATTAGCATGGCCCAAAAGCTCTTGCACCACCCGCAAATCGGCCCCGCCGGCCAACAGATGAGTGGCAAAACTATGGCGCAAGGTGTGGGTTTTGCTGGTAACGCCGCTGGCCAGCTCCAGCTGCTGTAATTTAAACCATATTCCTTTACGGCTTAAGCGGTTACCGTTAAAGTTTAAAAATAAAGCGTTGCCGCTGCCCATTTTTTTTAAGGCCGGCCGGCCGGTGGTTAAGTAAGTTTTTAATTTAGCAAAAGCCAGCTCGCCCAATGGGACTACCCGCTCTTTGTCGCCTTTACCTACCACCCTAATTAAACCTTCGTTAAAAAATATATCGTTAATATTTAGGCCAACGGCCTCGCTTACGCGCAAACCGGCGCTGTAAATTAACTCGAAGAGGGCCTCATCACGCAGCTGCAAAGTTGGGTTAGCGTTGGCTTCGCCGGCCAGCAGGGTATCTACCTCTGCTACTTCCAGCGCCTCTACCTTAGCCTTATATAATTTAGGCCGCCGTAAATTTTTAACCGGGTTATCACCAATCAAATTGTTACGTATTAAATATTTATAAAAAGAGCTTAAAGCGCTTATTTTTTTGGCTAAGGTAGCCGGCCGGTAACTATTTTGATAGAGGTATTCCTCTATATCCAATAAAGTTATTGTTTGATAATTAAACCCCTTGTCGCTGCAATAGGCTAAAAAATGGCTAAGCTCGCGCCTGTAAACCTCAACGGTGGCAATACTTTTAGTTTGTACTAAAGTAATGTGTTGTATGTAATTATCAATTATTACCATAAATTGGCAGTTAAAGTAAGTATCACAAAAAAGATTAATCCGGCAGTTATGTAACCTATTAATAATTTATTACTTAATTTCATTTTCATTTTAAATTTATCCCTTTTTAGTCAATTTCGGCTTCGGTAAGGCGCACATAACTTAAAAACCACAAAAATACGCAGCTAACCGCCCAAAATATTTGATTTATCCAAATACTGTCATCAAAGACAATAAATATATCAAACCAAACGAAGCTGTCAAAGTTGCTAAAGTATAATAACGGCAAGCTAAAAAAGTAAAGGATAGTTGAGGCGGCAATACCTATTAAAAAAACTTTAAGTAAAGCCCGTTTTTTAAAGATGGTACCGGCAAAGAGCAAAGTTGATTGAAACATTAACGCCCTTAAAGTACCGTCAAGATAACGCCACTCCCATATCTGACTATTCTCGTAATCCCAAGACCTAATATTATCACTGCCCGAGGCAATCACAAAAGCTATCTCTTTTACCAGCGAGGCAAATAACAGCACCACAACCAGTACTAACGGCAGCACGATTAAAGTAAAAAATAAGGCCATAGCCATTTTTTCTAACGCCGTTACCGGCAGCAATAAGTTATTAACATCTTTATACCTGCTAAAAAAACTAGCGGTGTAATGAAAATAAAAAGCGATAATTCCAAACCAAGTAGCTCCAATCAACAAACCAAAACTTTGTGTTAGCAAAAAGATAACCACCGGGATAGCCAGCAAAACCAATAAAGCGGTACGGTAGTTGGTAAAATCGTTAAAAAGCTGCAAGCGGCACAACTTAACAAAGCGGTTAAAATTAAATTGTAAATGATTTTTTAAAACAAGCATTTTACACTCCCTTTCGGCTGGTAATATTAAAATTACCCTTTAAAGCCTCTTCAATAGCCGCACTGTTAGTGAGCAAAGCATTAAAGATAAACTCTACCGTAACCCGCTCACCTTTATTACTAGGCGGCCCCTGCATAAGACAGCTGTAACTGGTAGCCGTTTGCTCGCTGTATAAAGCCTCTGCCGTCGGTTGCTCGTGTTCTTCAATATGCAGGCTATCATAAAATAAAGCTAAATCATTTTGATTAAGTACCTTATTACCATTTAAAATAATAATAGAGTTGATAGCCCCTTCAATATCGTGGGCCTGATGGGTGCTAATTAAAGTTACCAAATTAGCCTCGTTACGCCTTTGTAACAAAAGCTTACGTAAAATAACTTTACTAGGAATATCCAGCCCATTGGTTGGCTCGTCCAGCAATAAATATTTACAGTTGGTTGCCAAAGCAAAAGCAATAAAAAACTTTTTTTTGTTACCAAAACTTAATTTAGCCAAAGGTAAGCGGTTATTTACCTCAAACTCGGCTAAATAACTATTAAATTGCTCGTGGCTAAAACCCGGATAAAAAGCCGAGTATAACTTAACATATTGCTGCTGCGTAAGTTTAGGCAGTTTAAAATCTTCGGCCACAAAAAAGACGTTGGCTAAAAAAGCGGCCTGCCTTTGCTGCGGGGTAAACTCGTCTACCATAATAGTACCGGCCTGCGGAAAAAGTAGCCCGCTGGCTAACTTTAAGAGAGTACTTTTACCCTCGCCATTTTTACCAAAAAGCCCGCAAATAGTACCGGCTTGCAAGTTAAGCGAAAAATCTTGATAAACCAGCACACTTTTAGGGTAACGATAGTTAATTGAGGTTAAATTTATCATTATTAAATCATTATAGATAGCTAACCTTTAAAAGTCAAGACTATTTTTTAAGATTAACGCAATATTCAACATTCCTAAATTACATTAAAAAAATGCAGCGCCGTAGCGCTGCACTTAATTTAATAAAAAATTTATTTTAAATAATTACTAATAGAAGCCGCCGCTGTGCGGCCCTGTCCCATTGCTAAAATAACGGTAGCTGCTCCCAGCACAATATCGCCGCCGGCATAAACACCATCTAAACTGGTTTTACCGTCATCGTTGGTAACGATATTGCCCCATTTGTTGCACTCTAGGCCCGGCGTCGTCATACGGATAAGCGGGTTGCTGCTGTTACCAATAGCAACAATTACTAAATCTACATCCATAATAAACTCGCTGCCGGCAATCGCTATAGGACGGCGGCGGCCTGAACTATCCGGCTCGCCCAGTTCGCAGCGCAAACATTTTAAGCCGGCTACTTCGCTTTTATCGTTGCCAAGCACCTCGATGGGCTGAGTTAAATAATCGAAGATAACCCCTTCTTCGGCGGCATGATGGATTTCTTCCAGCCTTGCCGGCATTTCTTCAGCGGTACGGCGGTAAACAATATGCACCTCTTCGGCTCCTAAACGCAGGGCCGTACGCGCAGCGTCCATTGCTACGTTACCGCCGCCCAGCACCGCTACCCTCTTTTTACGCGGGATAGGCGTGCTGCTTTCGTTATGATAAGCTTTCATTAAATTACTTCGTGTTAAATATTCGTTAGCGCTAAGTACGCCGATAAAATTTTCGCCGGGAATATTCATAAAAACCGGCAAACCGGCCCCGCTGGCGACAAAAACGGCATCAAAACCGTCATCTTTAATAAGTTGATGGATAGTACGGGTGCGGCCAACTAAAAAGTCGGTATGAAAAACCACACCCATCTTTTTAAGGCCGGCAATTTCGGCCTCGACAATTGTTTTAGGCAACCTAAACTCGGGAATACCGTACATGGTAACGCCGCCCAACTTTTGAAAAGCCTCAAAAACCTCTACGGTGTGGCCGGCCTTAATTAAATCGCCGGCCGCCGCTAAGGCCGCCGGACCGCTGCCCACTAAAGCCACACGCTTGCCGGTGTTAGCGGCCACCGCCGGTGTTTTAACTTCGCCCTGTGCAGCTTCGTAGTCGGCCACAAAACGCTCAAGACGGCCAATCATTACGGCCTTCTCCACATCTTTTAGGCTTTTACCCACGGTACAACGCTCCATACACTGGGTTTCTTGCGGGCAAACCCGCCCGCAAATGGCCGGCAGCATATTGGTTTCTTTTATAATAGCTACCCCTTTGCTAAAATCGCCGTCCTCGATGGCTTTAATAAAGCCGGGAATATCTATGCCCACCGGGCAACCGGCTATACAAGGGGCATTTTTAC
This sequence comes from Spirochaetaceae bacterium, assembly GCA_009784515.1. Classification (NCBI taxonomy): domain Bacteria; kingdom Pseudomonadati; phylum Spirochaetota; class Spirochaetia; order Spirochaetales; family Spirochaetaceae; species Spirochaetaceae bacterium. Next base: position 9,134 of record WRBN01000074.1, read on the forward strand.
ACTGCAAACAACGCCGCGCCTCCAGCATAGCTTGCTCGGCGCTGTAACCTAAAGCTACTTCGCTCATATTGTGGCTGCGCTCTTTAGCCTCTTGGCAAGGCATATCCTGCACAGGAATAGCTAAACGCTCTTTGTTGGTTAGCTCTTTATCCTTTAACTGTGTTAATAAAGTTTTTGCTTGTTCTTGTAATGTACTCATAAAATTATTATAGCACGGCTTTTTATAATTGACAATTCAAAAATTACCTAAATTTATCGGGCCGGCTAAAACCCGCTGTTTACACCAAATTGCCGCCGTAATTGCAGACAAACATAAGGAAATAAAGATATTTATTGTATAATTTTACTTTAAAAAGCCCTTGACAAATTATTGGTTGTATTATAACATAACTTTTAGAGTGCTCAAAACCAAAAAATTTAGATAAAAAAGATAGAGGATTTTTTATGAAAAGCAAAAAATTATATGCTTTAATGTTAGTAGTAGTTTTGGCTTTATTTGCCTGTAGTAACGATAAAGATAACAGTGCATTTGCCGGCAGTACTTTTGCCCTAGAGGGCGATGCAA
>WRBN01000075.1 GCA_009784515.1 Spirochaetaceae bacterium
AGATAAAGATATTATTTATGATGATGACGCTCCAGAACTATCCGAAGACAAACTTAAACAATTTCATCATATAAGACAATCAAAAACTAAACAATCGCTAGCTACAGTAATAGAACAAGATTAAAACACGCTATTACATCTTCGGCAAGAAATTAAAACAACTGTAAAAGCCGCTTTCGCGGCTTTGATTAATTTTTATTTTCCACTAATTTTTGATACCATTTATACGACATAATTATGGGCACCAGCACCATAACGGCTAAAATACCAAGCAAGATAACAAACATTAAAGTACCGCTAATAAAAAAGTTAAGAACCGTTATAAGCACTCCGCCAAAAAAGAATAAAAAGCCGGCCAATCTATGGGTTTTGTTCCATACCTCGTTGTTAGAGAGTGTCCATGGTGTTTTAATACCGGCAAAAAAGTTACTCTTAAATTTAGGTAACATATTGCCTAAAAAGATAAAAAGTATCCCCAAAAAAGCTATCACGACAAAATGCACCTGTATCCGGCCGGGGTTAAAACTCTCCGATAATATCATACCAACAATACCCAGCAAAAATAACATCATAAACAGGGCAAAAGCATCGTAAAAACCGCGAAATTTTTCGTAATTCTTCCCGCGCGGGTCAATTTTGGGTAACAGCATAAAAAGCCCGGCAATGGCCGGTGAAAGGCCCGCCAACCACCAAATATGGGCCTTATGGCCGCGTGACGGCTCGCCGCTTAAGCCCCAATTCATCGGTATGGTCTCGGGCAGCCTACTATACAGCGCCGCTACCAAAATAATAGGCGCTAAAGCCAACAGCCAAATACATATCCTTATTATACTTATTTTTTTCATTATTTATCTTCCCCTTTATCTCCTTTTAAATTAAGTGCGTAACGTATAATTTCATCAAGCATCGTCATATTTAGTTCATAATAAATATATTTACCTTGTTTATCATCGCTTACCAGCCCGGCCTGCTTTAATACCGATAAATGATGCGATATGGTCGCCCCTGTCATCGCAAAGCGCTCGCCAATTTCGCCGGCCGTTAGTGCGCCATTTACCAGTAAATTTAAAATTTCGCGCCGTGTACTATCGGACAGGGCTTTAAAGGTATCGGCTACTCCCACTGCTGCCTCCTTATCTTCAACATTTAGACACTTGTCTATTAGATTTATATCTAAATATACCCGATGTTGCAAAATGTGTCAACTATTTTTTATAGTATTTTTTGTTAATTTATGCTACTATGAATAATGATTATAAATTTTGACGAACTTACAGCCATTAACCCCGAGTGGGGTATTAATAAGATAGTTTTTGATAGCCGCGAGGCAGGTAGCCGCACAATTTTTTGTGCCTTAACCGGCCTTCATACCGATGGCCACCTTTTTATAACTAAAGCAAAAGAGCAAGGCTGCCGCTTTTTTTTAATAGAAGATAAAAATTTTGCCGACGATAGCGCCGGTTTTATCTACTTGCTGGCCGCCAATAGCCGCTTAGCGATGGCTAAACTTTCGGCCATTTTTTATGATTATCCCAGTAAGAAAATTAAAGTAATTGGCGTTACCGGCACCGACGGCAAAAGTACCACCAGTTATTTAATTTACCAGCTGCTTACTTTGCTGGGTTATAAAGTTGGCCTTATTTCTACCGTTAGCCTTAAAATTGCTGGCAATTTAGAGGATAATAATATGCGGCAAAGTACCCCTGAGGCTCCTCAGATAGAGGAGGCCTTAAGCCAAATGTTTAAATCCGGCCTCGATTATGCCGTGCTTGAGGCCACGAGTCATGGCCTTGCCGAAGAAACCGGCCGTTTAAAATACATTAACTTTGTAGCCGGCGTTTTTACTAACCTTACCATCGAGCACCTAGAGTTTCATAAAACTTTTGAAAATTATCGGCAAGCCAAAGCTAACCTCTTCAGAAAGGTGGCTGCTCATAAAGGTATAACTATTATTAATATTGACGATGAACATAGCGCTAACTTTATTGAGGCCGCCAAAGGCAGTATCATAATTACTTATGGCAGAAACATTCACGCCGATTATAACATCAGCAGGGAAGAAAGCCTGCCTACCTCTAATAACTTTGTTCTTAGCATTAATAATCATAGTTCAAGTCATAACATTTTAGTGGCTAACATTAATTTGGCCGGCGCTTTTAATATCGAAAACAGTACGGCTGCCTTTGCTACAGTGGTTAATCTTTTAAAATTACCTCCGGAAGAAGTTATTAAATTCTTGCCGCAACTTACCGCTCCTACCGGCCGTATGAAAATTATCCAAACTAAACCTTTTGGTGTAATTGTCGATTATGCCCATACACCGGGCAGCTTCGCCAAACTCCTGCCGCAGATGAAAGAAAACCTTACTGGCCGTATGCTTGTGGTTTTTGGCAGCGCTGGCGAACGTAACAAAGAAAAACGCCCTTTACAAGGGGAGCTGGCCGATAATTATGCCGATATAATTATTTTAACCGATGAAGACCCGCGCCTTGAAGGCTCTTTACCCATTATAGAAGATATTGCCAAAGGAATTAAAAATAAAAAACTTAACGAAACCTTATTTTTTATTCCCGACAGAACTACAGCCATCACCAAAGCCTATGAGCTGGCTAAAACCGATGACCTTGTACTTTTATTAGGTAAAGGCCACGAAAGGTCTATCTTTATGGCTCACGGCAAAGAGCCGTGGCACGAAGAAGAAGTAGCTAAAGCCTTACTTAATAAAAATTAAGGCTGATTTTGGTTACCGTCCCGGCCTTTAAAAGCCGGTTCGGCAAAGCCAAAAATAGCTCCGCAAATACCGCCCATTAAATGCGAAATTTGTGAAATGTTATTAGTCGTAAATAGAGTGGCTATTTCTTGCCATAAAAAGATGGCGGCGATAAACAAAAAAGTAAGCGGGAAATCGCCCCTGCGCACATTAGCAAACGAGCTAAGTACAATCATCATAAAGACAATTCCGCTGGCTCCCATAAGGCCGCTGGGGAAAAAAAGTACATTAATTAAGCCGTTAGCTATGGCCGTTACAAAAATCATTAAAGCGAGTGAGGACGAGCCGTAACGCTCTTCAATCAGCGGGCCAAGCAATAAAATATAAGTTAAGTTGCTGATTAAATGCGGCAGCGATTCGTGGCCAAAAATATAACTAAACAGCCTAACATAACCGGGCAAATAACTAAAATTAAACAGGCCGCGCCCCTCGAGGATAAATAAATTATTAATAAGACCGGGTGATAGATAAGCATCGCTTAAAAAAACGGCGGCGGCAAAAAGCGAAAAAGTTAAGGTGATGGGGGCATTGTATCGTAAGCGCATGTAAATATCCTATAAAAAAGACCGACTAATTAAGGCCGGCCTTTACTAACAGCAAGTTGGTTAAGCAAAAGATGGGAGGAGATATTGCGTAACTTTTATGCTATATTATATAATTCGGAGTGTTAGTCTTAAAAATTAACTGTTTTGCCAAAAGCCAACTTAAAACAGCTTAGTAATAATTATTTTTCGCTAAATTAAAATGTGTCTATTTTTTCCGGCATTAAAATTTCTTTAGCCGAGTTAATAGCAAAATCATCACTCATACCGGCAATATAATCTAGTGGGGCTTTATCAAAACTGCCCTCACAATTTATATAAAAGGGTTCCATCGTTTTTAAGTAATCGGCAAAACGGCGCGCCAACGTATTGCCCTCTTGCTGGTAAATAGCTAAATTTGTTTGCTTAATTTTTTCGTGCAGCTCCAAAAGGTAATCGTAAAGCAGCTTTAACAATCTTTCGCAGTAACTCTTCCAACGCGAAAGAAACGGGCTTAAGTAAATACGCTCGTAGTTAAAATCTTTTAATTTAATAAATTGCTCAAAAACATCATCGGAAAAACCCATACCTTCGGAGGTATGACCCATAGAGATTAAATCTATCGTTAATGTATTAATAATATCGGCGTTATTATCACCCAAAACTTTTTTAACAGATGATGGTATATCATCTTTAGTGATAATTTTTAGCGCAATAGCATCTTCCAAATCGCGTCCCAAATAAGCAATTTTATCGGCAAAACGCACAATACAACCCTCCCAGCTGGCGGGGTAAGCGCTACGTGCCGGCAGCTCGCTTAAGTTTTTAAAGTCAAAATCGGGTTTAATGTACTGCTCAAAACGTTCACCGCAGTGGTTGACAATCCCATCGCGCACCGCATAACATAAATTTAGGCCCATATCACGGTTGGCGCCGCGATGGGCCAAGTGGTCAACCACCCTTAAGCCGTGCTTTTCGTGGCTAAAACTCTCCCCCGTAAGTTCGCTTAAAACTTTTTCGCCGGCGTGGCCAAAGGGGGTATGGCCTAAGTCGTGGCCTAAACCAATAGCCCAAGCTAAATCGGGATTAAGACCGAAAGTACGGCAGATGGTGGTAGCTATCGAGGCCACATGCATCACATGCTCCACCCTCGTACAGATGTGGTCGTTTTTAGGGGAGAAAAAAACCTGCGTTTTATGTTTAAGCCGCCTAAAAGGATAGCTGTGGATAATGGCGGTGGCATCGCTAAAGTAAGCCGTACGCGGGTCGCCGGAGTTGCTATTGCTTTCTTTAAGTCTGCTTTGCAAGATAGGACTATTTTGATTTTGAAAAAATAAGCTATGCTCCACTGGTTAGCACCTCCACCCGGCCATCAATAATAGCGATAGTATCCTCAAAGTGGGCCGAAAGTTTACCATCGGCCGTGCAAACACTCCATTTATCGTTAGCGACAAACACATCACCGGTACCTAAATTAACCATCGGCTCGATGGCCAGCACCATACCGTTACGAAAGCGGGGATTACTGCCGCGAAATTTTTTATAATCATTGGTAATCTCCGGCTCTTCGTGAACGGCTAAGCCAACACCATGCCCGCAATATTCGTGCACCACCCCATAACCTAAAGGTTTTAAATAATTTGAAACCGCTTTAGCTATATCTTTAATGCGGCCATCTATCGTGATGGCCTCTATCGCCTTATTTAAGCTTATTTTAGTATTTTTAATTAAATTATGAGTATCATTACTTATCTTGCCGATGGCAAAGGTGCGGGCCATATCGGAAAAATAACCGTTAAAGGCCAGCCCTAAATCGAGGCCGATAATATCACCTTCTTTAAGTCCATAATTACTGGGCACACCGTGAATTACTACATTATTTACCGAAGTGCAAAGCGCCGCCGGAAAACCGCCGTATTTTTTAAACGAGGGCTCAGCCCCTGCTTCTTTAATATAACTTTCGGCCAAATGGTTAAGTTGCTCGGTGGTAACCCCTACTTTAGCGGCGGCGGCAACTTTAAAAAATATTTCGTTTAATAATCTACAACTTTTTTTAATACCGGCAAGTTCTTCGGCGCTTTTTAAATTAATCATTTACCCTCTACATCATCGAGCGCAAAGCGTTGCGTACAATTAGATTATCGTTATCTAGCTCTAAAGCGCGCTCGGCTATCTCGCGGGCTAAAGTTATTTGGCCGGCGTTAAAATGAGCTTGCGCCAGCTGCCCTTCGATGTTAGCTAAAATGACAGGGTCTAGCTCCTCGCGGTGAAGCTCGGTATATCTAAGCCGTGCCTCGATAAAGCTGGTAGCCGCACTTAAGTTATCCCGCAAGTAAAGCTCGATTAAACCGCGATTATAAAAAGCCTCCCAACTGCTTAAACGGCTAAACAGTTGTAAAGCTTCATTAAAACTACCCTCCGAAACTTTAATCAACGCTTGATAAGCCGGGATAAAAGCGGTATTAGAGCCGCGAAAACGCTCCAGTACCAGTCTCGCATCGTCTTCGCCCCTAACGGCTAGAAAAAACCACACCATATATTGTACTAAACGCTCGCTATAACTGTTATAATTAAAAAGCTGCCATAACTCGGTGCTTATTCTTTGCATATTACCATCAGGGGCAAAATTTTGCATACGAAAAAGATTAGCTTCTATATCGTTAGGGGATAGCTGCAAAAATTCATCTAACAACACTCTGGCCGGCCCGCGCGGCAAACGCTCTACTAGCGCTAAAGTCAAATATTTTTGATGAGGAAAAAATCTTAAAGCTGCTTCCAGCTGGTTTACGCTATTAAAATTATCACCCAATCTTTCAGCCAGCAAAACGCTATTTAACCATAATCGCCACGAAAGAGAAGGATTAAGCGATAACGCCTGCAAATAACTTTCAAAGGCGGTAAAGTTGTTACCCATTAACATACGTAAGTCGCCTAATAAAGTAGCCCGCGTAAAGTGAGCATTATTTAAAATATCTATCCGTTCTTGCTCGCTTAAAATTAAGCCGCCGCGCGGCGGGTTAAACACCATCAAATTAGACGAAGTAGGATTTTCCAGCTCGTTTAAAGCTAAAAACCACTCGCCGCTATCATAAGCCACAAGGGCTTTGCCTAAACTGGGAATGTCGTTACCGCCCATAAAAGGCAGCAGCGAACGCGCTCTTTCAAAGTTAGCGGTCTGCAAATGGAGCAGCGCCGCATTGTAAAACAGAGCCGCACTTCGCGTATCGCGTGCTACTTGCTCAAAAAAGTTGGCATCGCTGCTACTATTTAAACGCGCCTCTAAACCGGCTAAATCACCGCCGCCACTGTAACGAAACAGAGCCTCATCTCTGATAGAGGCAAATTGGCTGCTTAACAGCCGCTCGGCAGCAATATCACGCGCCCTTTGGTAGTTGCCTTGCCGCATTAGGGCCATTACATAAAAGGCCCAAAATTCTTCGTTACCTTGCATGCTTTGGGCAGCCCTTAAGCTTACACGCTCCAGCGGCCGCCAATCGCCGCTAACTAAAGCCAACCGGTAGGCTCTGTCAATAACCCTAAGCATATTATAACGATTTAAACCATTAGTCGGCAGTGCATTTATCCGCCTTGCCGCCTGCCTAAAGTTGCCCGAATCTATATGGGTATCAACATTTACCAGTAAAGTATCTAAAGATTCGGCATTTCTAACCCGTACATAATGATAGGTAATTATCCCTGTTAAAAGACAAGTTAAAAAAAGTAATACATAACCAACCGGCTTAAAACTTGCTTGCTTCATGACTATTCCTTAATTAAAGCTACCTAACTACTATACTTTTACAGCAAACTAATTAGGCGCTTTACTCCTAAGGCGCCGATTAGCATGCCTAATTTCTTTCACCACGTGCCCATGGCCCCCAAAGGCTTTCGTTAATAACAATATTGCTTTGGCTTCTTAAATTTAAGGTGGCTCTTTCCATATCTTCAAGCCAATTACGCTGCATAAGCTGCATCGTTACCATTTGATGAATGGTTTGTCGCGGTTCAAAAGGATTAATATCACTTAGCCCCAGTTTACGCGCCGCTTGCCTATCGGTAATCCGAAAGATATGGTAACCTAATTGCCCTTCCACAACGGCCGATACCACTCCAGTTTGCTGGCTAAACATCGCCCCAATTAAAGTTGGGCCAAACACCTCTACCATCGCCGGCAAATTAGGGATAAACCCAATATCGCCCAACCGGGAGGCGCTTTCGCGGTCATCGCTGTAAATGCTTACCGCTTGTTCAAAGGTTACCGCCCCCGAAGCAATATCTTGCCGTGCCCTGCTTGCTCTCGCTTGCACCTCTCTTCTTTGTTCGGCATTCATTCCTGCAAAGTTAAAGAAAATGTGGCTAACTCTTACTTGTTCGGGCATATTAAAGTTATCAGGGTTATCATTGTAAGCCTGAACTACTTCGGCATCGGTTGGCGTGCGCGGCTGTACCATACGCTGAAAAAGCATCTGCCGAGTAACTTCTTCACGCACACTAGTTAAAAATTGTTCCCAGCTGGGCATAGCCACCTCGGGATTAGTTCTGGCTACTTCGGCCACATTACTGCGGTAAGCGCGTTCTATATCGGCCAAAGTGGCGCGCGGCATACCGGTCATCGCTTGTAAAGCCTCTAGTATATCATTGTTAGAGGCCACAATACGTTCACGTTCGGCGGCCTGTAAAGCGATAATACTATCTATCATCATATTTAAAATCTCTAACCGCTGGGCGTTAGTTGGCTCGATACCTTGCGCCCTTAAAGCCGTTAAACGCTCACGGAAATCGCTTTCGGTAACACTTTGCGCCCTAATAAGGGTAACCGTAGCCAAATTTTGCGACAACGATTGCCCATAAGCCAGCTGAACCACCATAATTAAAGCTATAAAAAATAGTTTTTTCATTTAAAAATCCCCTTAATTAACAAAGATGCCTCTATATTACTTTTTAAAAGCTTAGAAAAGACAATAAATAAAGCCTCTGCCTCCATCACTTTCATTAAGTTAGCTAAACACCTTTCCTTAAATAAACCTTTATTAGTTACTAAAGCTAAACTTTTTTTACCGGCAACTGTGCCGGCGCCTTGCAAAAACCGGCTTACATTATCTGATATTTTGGCCGAAAAAAGGTTACTCTTACCATACAAAATGATTAAAAAATCGTAACTCGTTAAAAACTGCGGCTCGTTACCATTAACAAGCGCGCAGTTATGCCCTTGTTCCTGCACCGTCTTAGAGATAACCGCCAGCAACGGCTTATTATCTTCGGCATTAAAGTAAACCAAAGCTACGCGCAATTACTCGGCCGCCTCTGTTACAGCTTCTTCGGCGGTAACGCTTTCCACCACTTCGGTATCAATAATAAATTCTTCGGGTGCAATAATTTGCACATTATTTTCTTCCCACCAATTAGCGGCTCCTGCTCCCGGCAAAGCCATTTGCTCTAACAAGGCGCTATCCAAACGCGTACGGTTTAAAAACCCATAACCTAAAGCCGAAACAAAAAAGATTACGGCCAAAGTCGCCGTCATACGATGCAGCACATTCCCCGAGCGCGAGCCAAAAGGCGTGGTACTGCCGCCGGCAAAGATGCCGCCCATACCCTCACCCTGATCGTCTTGTATAAAAACCAAAATGGCCAAAAGAACTGCCACAATAATAAACACCACTAGTAAGACACCGCCAAAAAATTGCATTATTAACTTATCTCCAAATTTATTAACTATAAAATTTATTTATCAAAATTGACTAAAGCGCTAAAATCGGCAGCTTTTAAACTAGCCCCGCCCACTAAGGCCCCGTCAATGTTAGGCATAGCCATTAATTCTTTAATATTATCGGGCTTAACACTACCGCCGTAAAGAATAGATAAACCATTAGCCAACTCGTCATTGTATAAAGCTGCCAAAGTTTTGCGTATATGTATATGCATAGCCTCTGCATCGGCGCTGCTGGCCGTTTTACCGGTACCAATAGCCCATACCGGCTCGTAGGCAAT